>DAOWEO010000171.1 GCA_030638415.1 Bdellovibrionales bacterium
AGCAGCAAGCGTTGTTACGTAATCTAAATATCGGTTAGAAATAATTGTAAAAATTGAAACATGCTTATTTGGATTAATTCCAAGATCAATATTATATTCAGGCCCTTGTTTTTTTGAAACACCACTTATTTTACTTATATTAGCTACAGTAAATATTGCAGGCTGCTCTATAAATTCTTCTGCTTTTGTTGAAAAATTCTTATATGACAAGCGTATCTGCTTTGGAGCAGTAGACAATATACCTAGTGCATTTTGACGGTTACTCCAATTTTGCTGAGTCTTTTTTGAAAATGAGTTCAAAATATTATTTCTTAAGAATTTCCTGGACCCCTCTTTAGAAAGGTCAATATTAATTGCTTCGAGCCCTTTACTTTTTCTCTGATAATTTACTTCTTTTAATAGAAATTGTGATGATTTTGTTAAAAACTCTCTCTGTTTTTTTATCTCTTTCAGGTTAAGCTGGTCCAGAGTCATTGTGCCATTATTGAGATTGTTCATCTGTCTAGCAAGATAGTCAAAGCTACGTCGAATACTCCCTGGGATATTTTTTGTATAGTACTGTGGTGGGATGACATTTAAACAGCTTCCATTAGTAGAACAACTGCAAGATGCATCATGTCTTAACTGTTGATTTGCACATCCTTGCCCCATCATTCCAACTGGTTTTGTTTTTGCATTCGCTGATGGAAATATAATGGCAAAAATAGTGTTATACCAATAGGTTTTCCTTAAACTATCAAAGACCTGCTCTGGAACTTCTTCTTCAGATGCCCCCTCTTCAGGACAAAGATCAAAAGACCCATCATCGGTTGCCGTTTCTTTAAAAGTGGCAAGTGCTTTTTCAATCTCCTTAACTCGCTGCAGAGATTTTTCCATATTTTCTTTACTTTTCATTGCAACAATTCCATTCATCACTGTCAGTGTTCCTCCAAGAATTGCTCTAGTATGAGAGTAGTGCATTAAATCACCCCACCCCGGCATACTGCCCTTTACCCCATTCCATAAATAAGGTGCTGCCATTGCAACTACAGATATAATAAAACCTGTCTTATCCTCTGCCATTGCTGACTTTGCCATAGTAAAAGCAGTATAGGCAGTTGAAAGTGTCCCCCAGTCCATATACTTAATTATCCAACCGATAGCAAAAGAAGCCAACACTTCCAGATCTTCTTCTTTTTGAAATTTACTTCTTAATTTTATCCTGTCTCTTTCATATTCTGAAGAGCATTTAGCATGTGCAGTAGAAAGAACAAAATTCAGAAGGTTCTCAATAATATTAGATCTTTCATCAGCAGTAATTTTGTCTTTTCTAAAAGTTACTTTGTGAGCAATAATACTTTTAATTTCGTTAGGAATACTTCTACCCACGGACGGATAAGTTGTCTCTTGATAAATCAGATCTAAAGATTTATCAATATCTAGTAGATACTCACCTGCAAGAAGAGGTAGTGAGCACATTAGAATCCAAGAGAATATAAATTTCGTCATGATAAATCCATATTTAACAATAATTCCATATTAGTGTAGTATTTTTAAATGATATCAAATAAATGCCAAAACTTTCAATAAATTATTATTAGATATCCTCATTTTTTTTAAAAAAATATATAAATGTCTAACAGTAAGTAATCATGCGGATCACCTCCTGATATATAACAAAAACAGTGCACTTTTCAAGAGTTCAAGTAATGCAATAAAAAGAAGGCATAAGTACTAATTTGTTAAGTAAATTTAAGTCACATAAATTTAAGTTTCCTCACCAAATAGACGAAAAGCTACATATGAAATTAATAATTTTTATTGTACTTATATTTTCTTCTACCACTTATGCCTTAAGTGACTCCGTTAAAAATGAACTAGCATCTGCCAAGAGTCAAATAGATGAATGTAAAGCACTCGGGAAAGTCGAGTGTGAGAAAAAATATAGCAAGATTACTCCTGATGAAATAATGGATAGTGGCATTAGTGCAGATAATCTAGGAAATTTAAACCAACTACTTTTAGATACCAGTGACATACTCACTCAGGTACAGGAAGATTCTGATAGTTTTAAATTAAGATTAATCGCAGGATATCTAAAATGGAAAGGATGTATTAAGTATCGTGATGAGATGGAAAAACTTATTTTAGCACCTGTCTCTTATGAGCTAATTTCTCATGACTCTAAACCATTAAGCTTAAAACAGTTAGATATTTTCACCGATCAACGTGAAGTTCACTACTTTGTAATCAATGAGATGGTTGAACCAATTATTGTAAAAGTTGTTAAGCAAGCTAATAGCAAAAAAGTAGAAGTTAGTTATTATAAACGAATTGAAGATAGTTTTACCTCGAAGGAAGAGCAGCCAGAAGTGATAAATGGAGAGATTAAGTTTGATGAGTACAATTCACTTAACTATGATGTATTAACTATGAGCATGGGCTATACAATTTCAGATAATGGGAATCAGATTACTTTAAAAAGTTCTGCTGTAGATGAAAATGTTGGAGCAGCAATAAAAGTTGATAATCAAGAATTAAGTGCCACACTTAGTGAAGACAGCTATCTGCTAGCCAGTAAATTAACTAGTGGTGACACAACTCTAAATTTTAACAAAAGTGATGAAGATTATTTAGTTGGAACTGAACTTAAAGATGGTGATCAGTCTGTTATGTTCTCTAAAACAAAAGATAACTACCTCGTTGGTACAAAATTAAAGTACGAACAGACCACCTTTACTGCTTCAAAAGATGCTGAGAATTATAAAGTTGCTGCGGGATATGCTGATTCAAGCTATTCCTTAAATGTAATTACTACTGCAAGTGATGTGACATTAACAGAAACATTTAAATTTGAAGATGACTGGAATTTAGGACATAAGCATACTTTTGGCACAGTTGAAGAAAATAAAAACAATAGTTCTCATGAGTTTAGTATTGATACAGGTAACAAAAAGGTTCTAGGAGTTATTTACCAACGTGAAAGTCTAGATAGTGATTACACAAATGAGAAGTTAAAGGTAAACTCAGAAATATATAAAAATGAAAAAAACTCTGCACGTGTATTTGTAGAGCACTCCTGCGAAGAGGACCTTACTCATCGTTGTATAAGTTCATTTCAGTTTTCTTTTAAGTATTAATTTCAAAGGTCAAAAATGGCACGTGTAAAAATAACTATTCCGGAACAACATATATATCAAACAGAAATAGTCTTAACGATAAATTTTATAAATTATGGTGGCCATATGGGTAATGATGCCATTTTAACTCTCTGCCAAGAAGCACGAATTAGATTCCTAAAACAAGCTGGCTTTAGTGAGCTGGACTTTTATGGTAAGTCACTTATTCAGGCAGATGCTGCCATGACCTTTAAATCTGAAGTTTTTCATAACGACTGCTTAAATTTTAAATTATATATTACTGACATTAATGATTATGGATTTGATTTTATCTATCAAGTTACAAATAAAGAGACAAACAAAGAGATTGCACGGGTTAAAACGGGCATGGTCTTTTTTGACTATAAAAAGCGTAAAATAAGTAAAAGTCCTAGTGAGTTTCTTAGTACTTTTCATGCTATAATGACTAGATGCACTTTATAAAAACTTGTTATATTCTAGCAATCTGTCTTTTAGTAAATATATCCTGTTTTACAGTTCAAGCTCAAGATAAAGTTAAACAACAGATTGACCAGTGGTATAAAGATATAGGATTTAACGGAAGAGTCTCCCCACTCGATTTTGAAACTGCAGTCAGAGGATATTTTTACTACTTAAAAAAAGGAAAAATATCTAGCTCAAATTTAATTGTGATTGCTGAGCTAGCAACCATTCATGCTACTAAAGATAGATTTTTCGTAGTTCAAATTGGTAACTCTGCTCATATTGAATATGCAGGTTTGGTAACCCATGCTAGAGCATCTGACCATGGTGGACATGCTGCAACCTTTTCCAATACACCAGGATCAAAAACAAGTAGTCGCGGTTTCATGGTTACTACCAATGAAAGATATTCCGGCAATTATGGTAAATCACTACGAATTAGAGGGTTAGAGCCACAGGTTAACGGCAATGTGTATTCGAGAGCAATTGTCATTCACCCCTTAAGAGATATGGAAAAACCAAATATTATTGGATTCTCAGCGGGATGTCTGGCCATGCCTCTTTCTTACTCACAAGAGGTTATTAATTTAATTGCAGGCAGCACTCTTATCTACGTAAGTGATGGAAAAACCCACAACTATACTTTTATGGGTGGCGATGGATCTGTCACAGAAGAGGATATTAATGGTATTCCAAATACAAGTCATAGCTCTAGTTCAACATCTGAACCGAGAGAGCTATCTTCAGCCATAGATCCCTTGAGTGGCCAAACGACAGGTACCTATACGCAGAGTGGGTTTGATATTGGCAGCATGCTTCCTCCTTCTCTTGCAGGCTTAGATGGGACACTAACTAAAGAGGATTTTAAAGATCCATTTAGTGATGAGCTATCTAACGAGAGCGTAGGTCCAACCCAGAGTTATCAAGAATGTCTCAACCGTTTACAATCAACGGCATCTCCAAAAAGTGTTATTGAAGCAACAAAAATACCAGGCGGAGACCCATCAAAATATTTTAAAGCAACATACACTGATATTGTAAAAAAAGCGGAAACTACTGGTGAGGCTCAATCTCCTGATGGGGATTTAAAGCATGCCTTAACAGAAAATAAAATTAAAAATGATGAATGTATTGCAGTATTTTCCGTTCAAGATTCAAGTAGTTTCTCCAATGATTCCTATGAAACAAAGTCTTCTGATGAAAGAATAGAATGTACAAAATCTTCAGGTAGTGAATGTGTAGATTGTGTTGCTTGTGAAGAGCTATTAGACGTGCACGAAAAGACTCTCGTCAAAATTGATGAATTCGAAACTTCCCAAGTAGATGAAAACAAGAGCCGTCACGCTGAGCAATCGTCGTCATTAGGAACAACACTCTACAATAAAAGTTCTCTTGCCGCTCAAGATTTAGCTGGAGATGATAGTAATACATCCAGCCAGCAACTAATTGATCGCGCCAGACTATATGATGAAAGTGCTGATGAACTAGATCGCTTGCAACAAAATCTTCCAAATAGAGATAGTTTAATGGCAGAGTGTAACTCTTTTCAAGCTACAAATAGTGACCAGGGAGCTGATTACTTAAAAGGCTTTGTTAATATTTTAGATATTCCAGACAAATCTATATCGACTCTGCCTGATCCATGTTCTGCGATGACTAGCATGAACCTTAACTTAGTACAAAATAGAAAAGCGAAGCAGCAAACAATAGATGTTGTCGGCAGCATGCGTGAAAAAGCACAGGAGCTACGAGATAAGTCAGCAACACTTTCAGGCCAAGGTGACTTTGCTAAGAATATGGCACGTAATAATTTGAACAGCAGTGGATCAAATGTATCAGCAAATTCAGCAACAGGTTCCAGTGCAAAAGAGCAATTAACTAACGCTAAAATGAAACATCTTGACCCTACTGAAAAAGGTGGATTTTACACTGACAACGGGCACAGTAAAGGTCTACTTAAAACTAAAAATACTAGTAGTAAAAAAACTCTCTGGGATGATATCTCAAAACAATACCCAAACCAGCAACTCGTTTTTAATAGTGGTAAAGGTGTTTATAAAAAGAATTTTTATGCAAATATTAAACTTGCACTCAAGGGGCGTTACCCGCTCGACAAGCTAACCACTAATCAAAAGTATGAGTATAACCGTATTGTCCGTAAGCTAAGAAAGGCACAGGCCCATAGAAAAGGAAAAACAGAGACAGATAGCACATCCCTACTCTCCCTATCCCTTAATGATCAAAAAAGAACGAATAAACTATCACGTGAAATATGGTTTAATAAAAAATTAAGTATCTTCGATATTATTTCAAATCGCTATGTTGATAAATTTTCAGAGGACTTTAAGCAGCAATAAACATAGCTAAAAGTTACGATCAATAGCTAACTTATACTTTTCTAAATAATTAGTGGTCATTGTTTTATAAGAAAAGTTCTCGATTGCATATTGACGATACTCCTCGGGAGTATGCTCATAGGAAAAATCTACAATTTTGTGTTTTAACTCTTCCACTGTATCAGCAATAATATTTAATCCTGCCGAGCCACTACCACCAAGCACTTCCGGAACAGATCCACGTTTAAGAGCAAAGACGGGAGTCCCACAAAACATCGACTCAATCAATACTAGTCCGAAAGGCTCTTCCCATAAAATTGGAAATAGAAGTGCTCTAGAGTCTCCTAATAATTTATATTTTTCATCATCATTTAAATGACCTAAAAATTTAGTATTAAACCAACTTAACCCTTTGCCACCACCAACATGTAGAGGAACTTGCAGGCTCCTGCAAAGTGGTTTTGCTAAATGCAATCCCTTACGCTTCAATGAGGCCCTGCCTAAAAAAGAAAAATAGTTACGTTTACTTATATCAGACTTCTGCAGAGGAGCCTTACTAGCATCTAAACCATTAAACACAAAATGAGTACGACCATGTCTAGATGCATGATTATTAGTTAAAAAAATTGTATTTTTTGGTAACCCCTGTGGATTGAGATCTTCATTTCCATGCAAAGTACACACATAGGGAATGCCACGCTGATTACACTCCTGCTCATATACCGGCAGGTGAAAATGTACGACGTCTGCATTTTTTGGAATTAGCGCTAATGCATTAATTGGATTTTTAGCATCTGATCCAAAGCGATCCAAGTCTAAAAACTCCACCCCTTCAAGTTCGTAATCTCCTTTTAAAGCAATTAATGAGACCCTATGTCCTGCCTCCACCAATCCTTTAGCTAAAGATTCGATTACTCGTTCAGTTCCACCATACAACCGTACCGGAACCTTTTCAAAATGAATTAAAACAACATGCATACCTAACGATACCCGAAAGGGGTATAAAAGTCATATAAAAGGTGTTAAACTCTCGGGCTAGCAAATTTTAAACAGAGGCAGGAGTTGATATGGCAAAAGGAATAATTGGAATCTTAACTGGTGGTGGTGACGTTCCAGGGCTAAACCCTACTGTGAGTGCTCTAACTAAAAGAGCTATTCGTGAAGGATACCAAGTTATCGGAATTCGCAATGGTTGGGAAGGCCTTATAAACATCAACCGAGATGCGAATCTCGAAGAGCAGTCACATGCTATGCCGCTTACTGAAGACATTGTTCGTAAAATTGGTAGAATGGGAGGAACATTTCTTCACTCCGCACGTACTAATCCTGTAAAAGTTGGGAAGGTAAATGTTCCATCTCACCTCCAAAATGAATACAACGAAGAGGTTAACGACCTAACTCCTGAGGTACTAAAAAATCTTGCATATCTAGGTATTGACCATCTTGTTCCTATTGGTGGAGATGATACGCTAAGTTATGGAGTGCATCTTTATAAAAAAGGATTCAAGGTTGTAGCAATTCCTAAGACAATGGACAACGATATTCCGGGCACCGACTACTGTTTAGGTTTTTCAACCTGCGTTACTAGAACAATAGAAATGGCAAGAAATTTACGAACATGTGCCGGTTCACATGAACGAATTTTGGTTATGGAGGCATTTGGCAGATATGCTGGTTTCTCTGCACTAACCCCTGCAATGGCAGGTGCCAGTGATCGTGTTGTTATTCCTGAGCACCATTTTGATATTGAAAAACTAACTGAGCTACTTGTAAAAGATCGTCGTAAAAATACTAGTAACTACTCCATGCTTCTCATTTCAGAAGGAGCTATTTTTGATGGTAGTGAGATGACTTTTGAAAATGAGCAGATGGATGGTTTTGGCCATAAAAAGCTTGGTGGAATCGGAGATTTAGTTTCTCAACAAATCAGAGAACTATCCCCTAAGTTTAACAATGGTCAAGAAGTTCAGATCATCAACCAACGTCTCGGCTACCTTGTACGCTCAGGAGCTCCTGATGCAACCGATGCAATCGTTGCTGTAGCATATGGAAACGTCGCAATGAATCTTATCAATGAAGGAAGATTTGGACGCATGGTTTGTATGCGTGATGGCACATATGACAGTGTCGAACTAGATGTCGTTACTGCATCAAAAAAGGTTGTCAATATTGACAAGTTTTATAACGTTGAAAAATACCGCCCAAATTTTAAAAACTTTTTAGGCAAACACATGTGGATTTAACTCCACTGATTATCCAACTAGATCTTCTGATATTAAGGAAGATCTAGTTCTGTGATTTTAATTTCTCTAATCTCTCTACTTTGAGGCCAAAGTACATTACCAACCAAATCTAGCGCAACATCTGTATAGTGATATACCATTTTTTTTGATTTTCTTATGGAATCTGTTTTCCATATTTTACTTTTGCTAGAGAGAATTTTTCTTGTAATTAACTTTTTCATATTAGCTCCTTTGTTTCAGTTTACACCTATTAACACTAAAGGTAAAGATATTTGTACACAAAACAGAGATTGATTGATTTTTTTTACACTCTCCCTATTTAAATATCAAACAGTTATCGTTCTTTTTATGGCACCAATCATGCAATAATTACAAGGAGAAGATAAAAACAGCTGTTCTTAATAGCAGTAAGTATAAGCAACTATCTTTTTATTTTTAAAGGAAAAACATATGAAAACATTTATCTTGTTCAGCCTGCTTTTGTTAACACTCATCTCTTGTGGCAGACCTGTATATGACACCTCTAGCATTCTAGTTGGACAAGAAATGCTACTCGGACAAACATCTACAGACGAAATAGAATTTGCTCTGGAACTTTGTGAGGCCTTAACTTATGCCCAACTCAATATTGTAGATACCAATTACTATCATTACTACATTGACTCAACCAACTGTGAATATGAGGAGTCTGACTTAGTATCCATACCACTTATGATAAATAATGATAGTAGCTTTACCGCAATAAACAATGATGTAGACTTCTCACCAATGCAAGCAGCAACTATTAACCCAACCAGCAATCTTTCATACTTTTGTCACAACATTGTAATGACAAAAGACACATCTAGCTTCGCTCAAGTTATTAATTACAATGAAATGCGACTGTTCTATTTCAGGCTAAAAGATTCATCCACTATGGAGGTCGTTATATCTGAAGGACAAAAAGTTGATGGGAGATATTATACAAATACTGTAAAAATATTAGAGTATTCTCAACAAATTCAAACTGACAGTATTCCGTTAGCACTATTAACAAATTACAAAGAAAATAACCAATGTCCTCAAGATTCTCTGAGACAGAGCTCTGAATTTAGAGCAACCTTACAAGGTATCAACTTAAATCCTGATCTCTAAATAATCTAAAACCAGACATGGCCTAGCATCATAACTCTATCTTTAGAGGCACTAACTCCAGTCTCTTCAATCCCATCACGGCTAACAATGGTCTTTTCAAAACGGCAATCAACATCCATATTAGAGTTAATAAAATACTTAAAGCCTACCCCATTATTAATGTAGTGATCTTTTAAAAACTCCTCATCAGGTGCTAAGAAATCTATTTTGTTATATACCGTCCATTTGTTATTGATAGCATAATCAAATTGAACCATCGCTCCTAGAGAAGACTTAGTTAAAAGGTCATTGTAGTAGGTGTTACTTGCAGCAGAGTCAACAAACTTAGCTAGATATGAATTTAAAATATTAGGATCATTCATATTTTTTGCATAATCAACTTCGGCCATTATAGAAAACTTCGCTGTTGGGGCCCAAACCATATACGTGGATGCTGCCCATGGTGAGTCGACAGTACCATTTTTATAATAGAGCCCACTTAAACCAATATACATATGGATCGATTGAAACATCATTCGAATATTAGAAACAACGCCCCACTGTACTCCTGCATTAGGAAAACTATTTCCCTGTTGGAACCCTTGAACAATAGCTAAGTCGTAATGGGTCATCGCGGCAAGGTTCCCTGAAATCATCCCACCCATCTCATACTCATTTTCAGAGGTTTTTGTCTGCATTCTTACATAAGTACGATGCTCATCAGTAAGTATTCCAAAAGGAATATTAAATTTACCAACTACCATATGTTGTGGTGAAAAGTTTTTTCTATCCTTAGCCTGCCAGCGAATAAATGAGTCACGAGCAGTCGCTCCATATCCAAAAAAATCATAAGCTGCAACAATGTGAGTTGTCCCTTTAGCATTGTCTAAAATATCAATCGCACCAGAAAGGTGACCACTCATAATGCTTACACCAGTGGAATTATTAGTAGTATCTTTGGTAGTTGTTAAGGCTATTGCTCTGACCTCACCACTAATAGTATCTGTCATACTACGCTTGGCAGGAGCAAATCCATGTGATGCAGTTATTTTACCAAATACAGTTTTAGGACCTCCACCTGCAGGAGAGTAGTGGCATGAGGTACAGTCATTAATACCTTTCGCTGCTGCATACTGTGGTCTTGCTTGGATACTTGTTGCAAAAAGAGATATTGCAAGAATCAATATCTCTTTTTTTCCCATTAAATTTTTTCTCATTTTTCTCTCTAATATTTAGTTAATATTTTCTATTTTTTACACTCTGACTGACTATTTAAAAAAGCTGCAATATTGCGAATATCTTGCTCTTTTAATCCACGAAGATAAGCTTTCATCTGCTGTGCAGGTCTTGGACTTTCATCTGCAATAAATGACAGCATTGTCTGTACCAGATATTGCCTATCTTGACCTTTTAACCAAGGAAAAGCAAATGTACCAGCACCAGCATGGCAAGAAGCACACTTTAATTTAAAAAGAGTAGCACCACGCTTTACATCATCAGAATGGGTGTCAACATTAACAGTAGCAGTACATTTGTCAGTCTCATTTAATGCCTGTGCGATCACTTGAATTTGCTCGTCTGTAAAGTCTTTCACAATTCTGTTCATTGTAAACATAACGCCATCTTGTCTACGCCCTTCTTTATAGTGGTTCATCTCAGCAGCGAGGTAATCAACAGGCAGTCCGTAAATATTAGGCACTCCTGCCATTCCTGTTTGGTGACATCCAGTACATTGTTGTTCTATTACGTTTTGTGCATCGAATACTGGCTCTGGAATTGCTGTGGGCACCGGAGTAGGATCAACTGACGGAGCAGATGCACTTTGAACAAATTTACCATCTCTCCATGCTGCTAGTTTGGTGATAACTGTTTTTGAAAGTTTCCCTGACATTGGCATTGTACCACTATCAATACGTTTAAAAATTCCATCAAAATTGGTTTTAACATATTCAAAATCTGAAAACTTACTATGGCAAGCAATACAGTTTTTTTGAAAAACTGGCTTAATATCTACGTCCCAAGTTATTTCCATTTTTAAACCAGGAGTTGCTGATTCTTGTAAGGCAGGATCAAAATTATCAACAGGATTTGATTTATAATTACATGAAATTAACAACACTGATAATAATACCGTAAGATAAGTAATCTTCATTTTAGCTACCTTTGAAAAGTTTTCGTCAATCTACCACTTTACAGTGGAATATCAATTATTTTTTTCCTTTAAAGGTATTTTTTATAGACTAATATCTAACTATTTCAGTCATTTATAAAAAGGGCTATCTAAACAATAGCCCTTTTCTAGAACTTTAATTTTTCTTTAGCACTTAGCATCAGCAAGTGCATATAACTGAGTCTCTTCTCTATTGATTCTATCTGATAGTGCTTTCACAATACCGTCAAATTCTGTTTTAAAGCCTTCACAATCTGCTTCAATTTTGGTTTTAGTCATAAACTTTTGAGCGAAATCTCCATAAACCTCTTTCAAGGTGCCCATCTCTGCTTTAAACTTTTCTGCCATACTTTTGAGCTCTGCATTTTCAGATTTTAAAAGCATGGGATATAGTGCATTGTCTTCAGTGGCCAGATGCATTTTTAACTTTCCCGAGAAGCCTGCCAGTGTTTTTGCAATTAACTCTGCATTTTGTGCCACTCCCACATTTACCAATCCAGCGATATCCGTTATCCCTGCAACTAAACTTTTATGATCATTACGATATTGATCTGTTACTGCCATTACTACCTCCAATTCATAGTTTTTTAATTATTAATAATGTTCATGTTAACAGTACAAATAACTCTCTTCAATATAGGCAAAATACTACTCATATAATAGACTTTTGCATCATTTTACTTAAATGCAAATGAAAATGCATGCTGCAAGCGAGGTGAAAATCGTTTATTCATTTTATTCATAAATTGCTCTACAGGATTTTGTACTGTTTCAGATTTTTCACACTCACTAATGGTAGCTAAAAATTCTTCAGCCATACCAATTACTTCTGCAATAGGATTCAAGGCAATATTAGGATCGCGCACAGGAAATCCACTTCCATCGAAACGCATATGATGATGAGATACAGCTTCTGCAAGAGTTGGCTTTATCCCAAGTTCAATTAGCATCCGTGCACCTTTTTTAGGATGGGCCCAAAAAATTTGCTTCTGCTCTTCATTCATAAGATTCTGATTACCATTTTTAATTACATCATCTTCATCTTTTAAACCAATATCATGTAGGTAACATACCAATGCAATATCAGTAAAAGTGTCCTGTTTTGCATGAATTTGTTGTAAGAAAAGACCGGCCATCAAACAAATTGAAGTGGCCCTCTCCATCATAGCTAGATCAGAAAAAAATTCTTTTAAAACAGTACTATCAGCTTCGATATCCTTTACTAGCTTCTCACTAGTCTGTACAAAATCCCTAACCTGCTCTATAGCATCTAGATCAACTTGATGTTCATTAAAAAAACATTGTACATCTTGTGCATAATCTAAAAAATTATTTTTTTTCTCGCATAAACCAATTTCGGGGTCATCATAAATACGTTGCATTTCTTTATCGAACTGCCTCACAAATTCATTTTGTTCATCTCTCAAAATATAGTATTTTTTAATGCCCTTACTGATATGCCTTTTAATTTGCTCAATATCAAAAATTTGATCTTTATTAATAACTTTAATAAATTTCTGGCTCACTTTCAAAAAAATATCAAAGCATGATGGGGCTCCTGATTTAAAAATAAGTGCTGACACCTCAACATAACTTTTTTCATCTTGAGTACACTCTTCGCTACCAATATCCGCTTTTTCAACTTCAAGTTTTCTACTGATTAAATCTTGAGTTTTATAAACTTTTTTAAAAAAATCTATAATTTTTTTAAAATTACCAGTAGAGGCTAGTAATCCCTGCACCTGTAACGCTTTTTTATCAATTTGTTCAAGCCCTTTTTTTCTCTTGCTCACAATAATTATTGGAACCCTCGGATCAAAAGATCTAACTTCCTTGATGACTTGCATCCATTCATCATTTCCAATATTTACAACTACACCATAAAGACTCGACTGGTATTTATAGAACGATTTTTTAAATCCATGAAGCGTAGTGAAAAATTTAGGTTCTGGTATATAGACAGCTGTACTATCTTGAACAGCAAACTCCAGTAAACGAGACTTATCGTAGACTAGAATAAATTTTTGATCATCTTCAAAAGCCACACTTCCTGCTGCGATACTGTGCAGTTCAGATGCTAAGATTCTATCAATTTTTACAATATGTTTTTTATACTCAATATCTCGCGCAACAATATAAGAAAAGTCATGGCCATCTTCTTTGATAAAACCTAGCTCAATACTGTATTGTTCAATTATTTTAATGCATTGATCTCGAACTTTTAATTGGTCTGCAGAGGTTTGAGCACATTTATATCCTATCTCTTTTACTTTACGTGAGTAACCAGCAAACTGATCAACTTGCAACATTGATACAGCACCAAAGATACGATCACTAATTTGCCCACTCTCTTCAAAAAGATTACTAACACTACTATCTTTTTTTAGTATCGCTATAATCTCAACCAGACGCAGCTGCTCTTTATTAACTTGCTCAATAAAGTCATTAATAATATCTTGATCAATTTCAAAATCCACATACACCTCTTAATTTAAATTATACATTAAAAACAACCTTCTACCGCAATCAGTTACAAATTTAGTGCCATGTAAATTATACACCTCACTAGGTATTTAATCTATTCCCTGATATTTACAATCAACTATAATTAATGTTTGGAGCTATCATGAAAATATCATTCTCTATTTTTTTACTATTGATATCGATATCAGCTTTTGGTCTTACTGCTATCACAGACATTCAGATGGAATCCACTCCAGAAAAAAGTGATGTACAACAAGCAATCAACTTATTACAAAAATCAATATCCTCAGGTACTAATGTAAATACAAGTGACCTTAAGAAAGCTAAAGAATATTTGAAAAATAAAAACATAGATCAAAAATTTAAAGCTGCTATCTACGTCAAGGAAAACTTCTCAGGCTCTCAATACCTAAACCTAGTAAGCTTTAAAGGATACATCGATTCTACAAAAAGTATCTGCTATGCAGGAAAAATCAAAACTGCTTTTTCTGTCTTAAATTTACTCAAGGATAACTTCTGGATTTCTGATGAAAATACATTAGATGGTATTGAGATTAAGGGACGTAACATTTATGTTAACGTCTTTGATATCTTTACATTCAATGATGTTGGAGCATCTAATAATGAAAAAGATGATTTTATCCGAAGCTATAAAATTTCAAAGTGCAAAAAATAGACTTGTAACTTTTGCCCTGGAGATATAATGGAAACAAAAATAGTAATGGAGACCTATCCTGTACAGATGAAAACCTTTACTAAAACGGCTGTGTCTTTAAATTCTATTGAAAAACTTATTGAATATTTTATCTCTAAAATAGATGCTGATCCTATGGCCAGTCACATTGCCACATTTGATCATTATGCGCATACCAAAGATAATAATGGAGAGATATCTCCAGATATCCTCGGTGCACAAAATATTATTTTTTGCTTTGGCCCTAAGCTGATTCAGCCTGTGGCAGTTGGACTTAGACCTCGCTCCATCGGGATTGTAGATCTTGGAGACAAACTACAGGTCAACTTCATGTCACCACCAGCAGCACCAATTAGAGAAAAAATGACAACATGGGTAGAAGAGATATTATAAAGAACTACTCACTTTCGAAATCTACAACCTTAGCATATTCTGTCACTTCATCAATATATGCTAACACCTTGAGGTGTGCGGGATGTATACTATATGCTTTCAGATCTTCTTTCGAAGCAAATGTGGAATGCAAGGATAGGTCCATTGCTCGCTCAGCCTTACCAAAATTGATACCTATCTCTAAACTTTTTACCTCTTCAATTTGATATGGCAGCTCTTCAAGCAGATGCTCTAGCTTAGTAATATTATCAGCGAAATTTTCTGGTTTTAATTTAAATAGTGCAATATGAGTAATCATCAACTTCCCCTTAATTTTAAATTATATGTAATTTTAGCTATATAAGTAAAACAAATTAGACTAGTTATTACTCAGTTGATAAACTGAGAAAAAATAGGTTTTTAAGGATGTTACATGAAGCGCATTGAGCAAAAACAACAAACTCGTCAAAAAATAGTAGATGCCGCACTCTCCCTAGGTGCTACAAAAGGGTTTCAACAAATTAGTATACGCGAAATAAC
>DAOWEO010000101.1 GCA_030638415.1 Bdellovibrionales bacterium
GTTTTAACTGCTGTTTATAATAATGGTGAGTCTAGTAGTATTGCTCAAATTGGAATTGCAAAATTTGAGAATAATGAGGGACTATTTAAAGTTGGAAAAAATATGTTTAAAGAGAGTCGTAAGTCTGGCCAAGGAGCACTTGGTAAGCCGGGTGATGCTGGACGTGGGCAAGTTCTTTCAAAGTCTTTAGAGCTATCAAATGTTGATATTGCTCAAGAGTTTGTTGGACTGATGACTGCTCAAAGAAACTTTCAAGCAAATGCAAAGACAATTACGACAGCTGACCAGATGCTTCAGGAAGTTCTCAATATTAAAAGATAGTAAATAATTAAATGAACCCACAAAAAAGGCGAAACATATGTTTCGCCTTTTTTTATTTTTAAATTTTAAAATATTATTATTTTGTTTCTGTCTCTTTTATTGGAGCTGGAACAACTGCTTTTTTAGCTTGGGTCGCATTCAAAGGAATTGCTTTTGGAGCAACTGAATCCATTAGAGATTTTCCTGAGCTAACACTTTGAACTTTTGCTAGAAGAAGTGAGTTACCAATAAAAAGAATGGCAAGAACTACTGTGATCTTTGAAAGGATATTTCCTTGCTGACCAGAAGTAAAAACAGAGTCTGAAGCACTTGTCATAAGTCCTGCTTCCGCACCTTTTCCAAACTGTAAAAGAACAAGAAGGATAAGTAATACTGAGACAATTGCTTGAAAAACCATTAATGAAGTAACCATACTGAAACCTTTTATAAAAACGTTGTTAATACTTTAATAATCTTAGAAAATTATACTATTCTGAGAGATTTGACAAGTTTATAAGTGGATATTCATACTGAATACATAGAATTTATTGTTTTGTGATTTCAGTGTGTTGGGTATTACGAGCAGCTTATTTAATAGTCCATTAGTTTCAATAACAAGCCCTTCTGCTCTCATTGATGAGTAATTAAAGTATTTGATTAGTATTGTTTTGAGTGAGAGAATTTATTCACTCAAGTCACAAGTAATAATTTTTTGGATAATTGTAGTTCTTACTTAATAACTACGTATAATCTATACTTGAGAGTAAAATTTATTAATTAGTTGATAGTTTGTGGGTAGTTAATGTTTAAAAGATTTTTGAAGAGAAAAAATAATACTTTAGTTCCATTGAATAGTAGTGAGATCGAAACAGATCAAGATGCAGCAATAAACTTGTTAAGACAGCAATTAGATGATGCCAATAAGAAGATATTATTTTTAGAGAAAAAAAATATGCTTTTTGAAGAGGAGCATTACGCCCTAAAAGAGGCTCTTGGACAGATTCAGAATAATCTTTCGATGTCGGTGGACAACAATCATACGACTTTGAGTGGGTTAGTTACCATTGAAAGCTCATTTGATAGTATCAACTTTGAATCTCAAAATATTGCAAATGATTTGGAGACCTTAAATAGTAACCTAACTGAAACAAGGGAATGTGCTAAATCTATTGATGATGAGGCTAAGCTAATATTGGAAACGGTTAATGGTATTTCTGAGATTGCTATGCAGTCAAAGCTACTGTCTTTTAATGCTTCAGTTGAGGCTGCCAGAGCTGGTGAGGCGGGAAAAGGTTTTTCAGTGGTAGCTCAGGAAGTACAAAGGCTGGCAACTGATACATCTAACTTATTAATTAGTGTAACAAAGAGAACTTCGAAATTTACAACTATATCTGACCAGTTACAAAACTCTGCAGATAATTCACTTACTAATAGCTTTTCAATTAGTAAACGTCTTAAACTGTTTAATACTTCTATTGTCGAGACAATTCAGCAAAATAAAAATGCAACCAAGTATATTTCATTGACCAATGATGAAATATTTATGAGCTTAGCAAAGCTGGACCATGTGATTTGGAAAGTTAACACCTACTTATCAGTTATTGAAGAAAAGCCTGCAATGACTTTTGTAGACCATACTAAATGTCGCCTTGGAAAGTGGTATTATGATGGACAAGGGAAAGAGCACTTCTCACATCTTTCATCTTACAAAATGATGGATAGTTGCCATGCCCAAGTTCATGATGGAACTAAGAAGATGTATCAATTCCTAGGTGATATAGAAGAGCATATTGATGTAATTATTCGAGGTGCCGAAGAGATGGAAGTAGCCAGTAAGTGCGTCTTTAAAGGCTTAGATGATATTCTTGAAGAGAAAAAAGCTCAGAATTCTGATGAGCTTAATTGATCAAGTGATAGTAGCTTTAATAGATACTCCTTAAACCATTTTTGATTTCTATAGCCGTAATGCCCACCATTTTTCAAAATATAAAGATATGGAGGGTGTTGCCTCCATGAGTCTGTTACGTTAATAAAATCGTCCTGCGCAGAGATGATAGTAACTGGAGTGTGTTGTCTTGTAATCTGCTCGGTCCAAAAGAGAGTACTCGTTATTTTAGGTGTATGCAGAGCTTTCCATCCATCTGGTGAATACTTTTTTATGAGTGGAAGAAATTTAACATTTGCTCTCCACTGCCAGTACTTTCTTGTTAGAAAGTTAAATTTAAAACTTGGAAAAGGGGTAGTGATTCCTTGTTGTTCTAAATGTAGATTTATCGATCGTAGCAATCGTCCTTGAAATGTACCAAAGGTAATTAGATCCTTAGCAATAGGTGCAAGATGATTTTGGTCAATATCTTTAGCTTGAAGATCAAATATAAATAGTGGAATTAGAGATATCCACCCACTAATAATCCTTTTTAAGTTGATATGAGAACTATTTTCTTCAATCGCAATATCTAAGGCTTGAGTTGATGTTAGCATGTCGATCGGTGGACTTAGGAGTAGTACTTGTTTAAACATCTTTGGTGTCTGTGCAGCAACAACCGCACTAGTAAATGCTCCATGGCTAACCCCTATAAGTGTAATAGGGCTAGAGGTTATCTTTTGGGCCGCTAACAAATGAGCCTTGATTTTAGCAGTAAGCTTGGAGTATCCATGGGATGAGGCAATGAAATCACCGAATTGGTGTTTGGGAAGTAGCTCTAGGTATTCAGTAGATATTGTATTTGGAATTCGAACTACATTGTATCCAGATGCTAATAGATAATTTGTTATATGGATTGCTTGCCGTCTATCGGTATGGCTAAATGATCCCGGAATAAAAATTGCTAATGGAGCAGGGTATTTTTGTGAATTAAATTGAAGTTTAATCTTATTATCAAAAAGTTTTGGCATTGAAAAAGTAAGCTCTGTTTGCGGATATTTTTTCTTATCAATACTTTGACCACCAGTTGTAATATATCCCCAAACCGGTCCTAGATACATATCTTTAATTGGAAACTGTGGATCTAAAGAAGGAGTGGTTGCAGCAAAAGAATTTACTGCAATCAACAATATTATTAACCACTTCATCTATTTTTTATTAATCCCGATTGGTAGAGACTTGCGACGCACACCGTCCCACTGGTAAAGAGCATTTGCGACCGCTCCGGCAGTAGGAACAAGTCCAATCTCTCCAACACCTTTTGCACCATATGGTCCATGCTCATCACCTGCTTCAATAGCAATAACTTCAACTTCTGGCATTTGATGTGCTTTTAATATTTTAAGTTCAGAATATTTTTTAAATACAGGGTAGCCATCCTTCATAGGAAAGTTTTCACTAAGAGCATAGCCGAGCCCCATATGAACAGCACCTTCAATTTGTCCTTCAAAAAGTGTTTTGTTCATTACCTTTCCAGCATCATGGGCTGCAATGACTTTTTTTATTTTTCCGGTTTGCTCATCTAAAATAACAACTTGTGTTGCATAGCCATAAGCGTAGTGGGTAATCTGTTTCTCTTCTGGATTTTCAGTGAAGGCATCTGTAGTCCAATCACATATCCAACTACCGTGATAAACTTTTCCCGCTAAGTCAGTTAGCTTATTAGTTTTTAGATCTTCTTTAAGCTTTTTACATGCATCAATAAGTGAGTTTCCAACTAGAGAAGTTCCACGACTCGAAGTGGTCATACCACATACTGTCTCTTCTTTAGTCTCGACTCTAACCTCCATAATATCAGGAGATAATCCTGTCTCTTCGCAAACTGTTTGGATGGCCATAGTGTGGACACCTTGTCCCATCTCAGTCCACCCATGGTGAAGAACAATATGGTCGTGTGACTCAATTACAATTTTAGCCTTAGCCTCGTCGGCCATACCGTTACCAATTCCAGTATTTTTTATTCCACAAGCAATCCCTGCATATTTAGCACTCTTAAATTGCTCTTTAACTGCATCGAGAGTTTGTAAAAGACCAACACCACCACGTAAAACTTGTCCTGTGGCAATTTTAGAACCATCTTTTAAGGCATTATTATAACGGAAATCGAAGCGGTCAAATCCACCTTGTTCACATAGGTCATCTAGGCATGCTTCAAGAGCAAATGCTGTTTGGTTAACACCGAAGCCTCTCATGGCACCACATGGTACGTTATTGGTATATACTGCTACTGCTTTTAAATCAATTACGGGAACTTCATATCCACCTGTGGCATGGCCTGCAGCACGCTCTAGTACTTTCATTCCTACAGAGGCATATGCACCAGTATCGCCTTCAATACGTACTTTGGCTGCCGTTAATTTACCATTTTTGTCACATCCGACACTATAATGCATTCGCATGGGGTGGCGTTTAGGGTGCATCATCATTGACTTTTCACGAGTTAAAATAACCTTAACTGGCTTTTGTAATAGGTAAGCTGCTAACGAAGCATGACCTTGAACACTTAGGTCTTCCTTGCCACCAAAGCCTCCACCATTTTGTACTTGTATGACATTTACTCGTTCTAACTCAGCTCCAAGTATCTTTGCTATTGCTTTACGATCTTCATAGGCACCTTGCCCTTGAGAATATACAATAAGTCCTTTTTCTTTGTTAATTCCAAATGGTTCATCAGGAAGTGCAACACATGCTTCTGGTTCTAAGAATGCATGTTCAATTCTTTGAGTATAATAGGTTCCTTTTGAAATATAGGCAGAAGATTTGAGATCTTTTTCTACGTTTCCACTTGTGAGCTGACTGATAGATAAAATATTTGAGCGATCTGCGTGGACGCATGGAGCATCTGTTTTTAGGGCCTGATCTACTGTCGTAATAGGAGGAAATACCTCATACTCTACATTTATTGCTTCACTTGCTTTTTTTGCAATGTCTGCCGATGTCGCAATTACTTGGGCCAGGACGTCTCCAACGTAGTGGGTCGTCTCACCTTCGGCAACCATCATTGGCCAGTCTTTTATGATTAGACCAACTTGGCGATCTCCAGGAATGTCTTTAGCTGTTAATACTTTAATAACACCTCGTATTTTTGTAGCTTCACTAATATCAATTTTTAAAACTTTTGCTCTAGGGTGGTCACTAAAGCGTAATACGCCATAGTGCATGTCGGGGAAGCGGAGATCATCGACGAAAGGACGTTTACCTAAAACAGTATCATGAGCATCATATTTATGTTGGCGAGAGCCAACTTTTCCAAGTTGCCTTGGAGCATCAACTTCTTTCTCACCGCGGAGTAATTTGGCAACTCGCATAATGGCCGTTTCTATTTTTACGTATCCTGTACATCGACAGATATGTTTTTGAAGTGCTTTTTGAATATCTGCTTTAGATGGATTGGTATTTTTCATAAGCATTACTCTGGTGCTCATAACAATGCCTGGAGTACAAAATCCACATTGAACTCCACCTTCATCAACAAAAACTTCTGCAAAAATATCTTGAATATATTGCTCTAATCCATCAGTAGTAAAAACCTTTTTACCTGCGACTCTCTTCATTGGAGTGACACAGCTTAGGATTGCTTTATCATCTATCTGCACAGTACATGCTCCACATGATCCGGTAGAGCATCCATTTTTGGGAGTAGTTATATTTTTCTCTTCTCGTAGAAAAGTCATTAGTTTTTGCTCTGGATCTCCAGAATAATTTATTTCATCGCCATTTAGAATAAAAGTGATCATTGTTAACCTCATCTTGTATAAAAACCATGGAAATTATAAACTATTCTTTATTACAGTTCAATTATCCTTTACTAAAATTGGTAACCAAATCCTGCCAGAACACTATACTCGCGCCTTTTAGTAACTGTTGGTGAGTCAAAAATAGTCTGGTCATAGTAGCGAAATGCAGGAGTGATTCTCATAATCCAGTGAGGGGATAAAAAGAATTGCCCTTCTATTTTAAAGTTATAATCGCTAGCCCAGCTTCCTTTATAATATGGCCTAGTTGGAGTGACCTCATCTTCACGTACACCAAAATAGTAATCTACATATTTTCCTTCCCAGTATTCAATCTCTGCTTGAAGGGTAATGATTCCATATTTTCCTAAAGGAATGGGAATTACAATTGCAGCAGAGTAGATGGCAGAATTACTAAATCCTGATAGGTCTTTGAGGGCCTCAAGTTTTAACATTAAAATACGCATGCCAACACCTCCAAAAATAGAGTTGCGGCGCTTGGCCATACCATCTGTTTCGTAAGCATGACCTTTGTAGCTTAATCTAAGATCAAATTTGAAAAGTAGGCTCTTAGTTATTACCAGCCTTACTGCATCTGGTGTGATGGAAAAGGCGTTATACTTAATTCTGACATATGGAAAGAATGCCCGTACTGGGTCAGTATTATAATATTTTACTTGGTTGTTTACACGAATATTATTTTGAACATATCCACCGACTAAGATTTGAAAAGTTTTGTCTTTCTCATAACGAGAAAAAACACTTCTAGCCTGGGAAGCTAAAGTAAACAAAAGAGAGAACAAGATGAAGAAGATTGCTCTTCTCCATCTATAAGTATTATTTAATGTGTTTAAGATAGTTCCCCGGAAAAGCTGCATAAAAAGCAGTAGCTTGAACTAAGTCAGAAACAGGGCACTGATCGTTAACGGTATGAGCGTAGATTTCATTTGCAGGTCCAAAACCAATAGTTGGAACATTATGCATACCCATAGTGGCAACACCATTTGTACTAAAGGTCCATTTATCAACGATAGGGTCTTTATCAAAAAGTCCTTTAAATGAATCTACAGATGCTTTACAGCCTGCATGATTTTCATCAATAACCCATGTTGGATAATACTTTTCAGTTTCGTACTCTAGTCCAGTATAACTTGCGACTTTATATTTTAGTACTTCAACAGATGCTTCAACGCCAGCAAGTTTAATAGCTTCTTCTACTTCTTTTACTGCACTTTCTTTTGTCTCACCATTTGTAAGGCGACGATCAAGATGGATGTATCCACGATCAGGAACAGCGCAAAGTGAAGGAGTGTCACACTCAACGTAGCTGACAGTAATTGTGCCTTTTCCAAGGAAATCATCATCAGTAAGACGGTCATTAAGTTTTTCTATTTCATTACAAACTTTTGCAATTTTATAAACAGCGTTATCGCCACGCTCAGGAGCTGAACCATGACAACTAACACCTTTGGTTGTTACTCCTATCTCCATGCGTCCACGATGACCACGATAGATATTTAAATTCGTAGGCTCTGTGATTACTACAATTTCAGGTTTTTTAGGAAGGATGTTTTCATTTAAAATATATTGCCAACAAAGGCCATCACAATCTTCTTCCTGAACTGTTCCGGTTACCCATAAGGTATAATCACCTTCAAGACCTAGATCTTTAATGATCTTTCCAGCATAAACCATTCCGGCCATTCCGCCTTCTTGATCACTTGCTCCACGTCCCCAGATAACTCCATCTTCAAGTTTTCCTTTAAATGGATCGTGTGCCCAAGCCTCAGGATCGCCAACACCAACAGTGTCTATATGTGCATCCATAGCGATAACGTGGCTACCATTTCCAATGCGTCCTAAAATATTTCCCATTGGATCAATAATAATTTCATCAAATCCAACTTTTTCCATCTCCTGCTTGATACGTAGTACAACCTCTTTTTCATTACAAGACTCTGAAGGGATCGCCACCATGTCACGAAGAAATTGGCTGATGTCGTCTGAGTATGATTCTGCTTTTTCTAGTATTGCTCTATATTCCATGGTTACTCCTTAAATTACAAAACGCGTTTTGTATTTCTGTTCATAAGATCAATAAGTTTTTTATCCGCATCTTTAAATTTACGGTTAAAAATCATTGATGCGATAATATATGGCTTCCAGCCAGCTTCCTTGTATGTTTTGATTCTATAACGTTCAAATACTGAAGCACTTACTTCACCCTCTTTACAAGAGATATCAGTTATATCAGCAGGAAGGCAGTGCATGTAAAGTGCTTTACCATCTTTTGTAAGCTTCATTTTTTCTTCAGTACACTCCCAATCTTTAAAGTTTGCATTTTGTGCTAGGCAAGATTGCTCTAGATCTTTTAGCCCTTGGTGATCGTTAGCACGAAGAAGGTCAGTTCTTTCTCCCATTACTGAATATGGTGCCCATGATTTTGGATAGACAATATCAGCATCTTTAAAAGCTTCATCCATTGAGCTAACTTGCGTAAAGCTTCCACCACTCTCTTTTGCATTCTTTTTAGCAACATCAATAACGTCAGGGATAAGGTTGTATCCTTCAGGGTGGGCAAGAGTTACATCCATTCCAAAACGGGTCATAAGGCCTAAAATTCCTTGAGGAACAGATAGTGGTTTTCCATAACTTGGAGAGTATGCCCAAGTCATGGCGATCTTTTTACCCTTAAGGTTTTCAAGGCTACCAAATTCCTGCTCAAGCCAAGCAAGGTCAGCCATTGATTGAGTCGGGTGGTCGATGTCACATTGTAGGTTAACCATTGCTGGACGACTTGGTAAAACACCTTGTTCAAGGCCATCATCAAGTGAATCAGCAACTTCTCTCATATAGGTATTTCCAGCTCCAAGGTACATGTCATCTCTGATACCAATAACTTCAGTTAAAAAAGAGATCATGTTTGAAGTTTCACGAACTGTTTCACCATGAGCTATTTGGGACTTGCTCTCATCAAGGTCCTGCATTCCAAGACCTAGTAGGTTACAGGCAGAAGTAAATGAGAATCTTGTTCTGGTTGAGTTATCACGAAATTGACTAACTGCAATTCCTGTTTCAAAAACTTTTGTTGAGTAATTATTATCACGAAGCCACTTTAGAGCTTGAGCAACAAGAAGAGTTTGCTTAATTTCATCAGTAGATTGCTCCCAAGTTAGTAGGAAATCTTTTTGGTGAAGGTTTGAGTCGAGCTTACTAATTTGCTCAGCTAATTCATTTAGTTTAGACATAGTACTTCCTTTCGTATTTAAATCGTTTAATGACAGTAAACTACGCTTATTATAGGGACTTTGGAAGCTTTTTCTTAGTTGGAAAACATTGTGGACTGGATGCGTTACACATGGAAATTAGTTGATTAAAACGCTTAGTATCGGCTGAGATAGTATGAAGTTTCCTGCGTAGATATTTTAAAGATATATATTACAATGGTTATAAGTAGATTGTTTATATTTTAATCACGGGATAAGTATGACTGAAAATTCAAAAGAAGAGGTATATTTTAAAATTTGTAATGCAGTCTTGAAGCTTGAAGTAGTCAAGGGAACTTTAGGGTGGAAAATTAGTGATATCTCTAAAGAGGCAGATGTAACCAGATCCTTAATTTATTATTATTTTGGAAAAGAGAAAGAGACTATTTTAAAAGAGGCTTGGGGATACATGCTGGAGTCCATTTTTAATTTGAGAAGTGCTACTCCAGTTGGAGTACGAGAGAGAATGAAGATAGTTGTTTCACAGATAAAAAAGATGCCATATCTATTTATTATCTTTGTTTTGGAAAAAAATAGTGCCACTGAAATTGGAGAATTAATTCGAGAAGGAGAGAAGGCACTACTAAAAAAATTAGGTGGACTTTATCCTGAAATGAGCAAGGAAGAGGTTTTAACAATATACCTTCTAGAGCTTGGAGTTGTTGCTTGCGGTAACATTGAAAGCGATGTTGTTGATGCTATTTTCCCTGAATAAGTAAAAATTATCTAAATATTCTTTAATTATTAGGCCATATTTTCCTGTTTTATAGGACTTTGGTTGACACAATATCTTCAAAACCGTCGAAATTGACAGAAATGTGAGTTTTCTGTCATGCGTTTTAATTTACAAATTTTTTAGCTTTGGTAGAACCTGTTCATAACAAAAACAGGAGTTTTTATGAAAGCACTTAATTTTATCGCATCACAGTATTTTAACTATAAGGCCAACAACCTTTGTCAGTCTCAAGAGGAATTTCAAAAATCCCAAGAGAAATTATGGAAAAAGATGAAAAAGGATTTGGAGGGAACAAAGTTATACCAAAATTTAAATCTTAAATATATCGAGACATATGATTCATATGCAAAGCATCTTCCGGTAGTCGATTGGGATTTTTATGCACCATATGTAGAATCAATCATTGAAGGGCAAAAGGATGTGCTATTTCATGATGATATTGAATATTTCGGTCTAACATCAGGAACAAGTGGTAAGGATTCGAAACGTATTCCTTATAATAAGAAAATGATTACAACATTTTTAAATGCGCAGAAGTACACTGCATCTGTCGTTTCTAGTCGTAGTGAACTAAACATGCTTGATGCATCTAGACTAACGTTTGGTTCTTGTCCTGTTAGTTATAATGATGGCCAATTTAATTATGGATATATCTCGGGAATCTTAAGTACTCGAACTCCTAAGTATTTACAGAAAAATACTTTTCCATCTGCTAGCACTCTACATATTGAAAACTGGGATGAGAAGGTAGAGGCGATTATAGATGAGTCTGTAGATCGCAATATTGAGGTGATCAGTGGCATTCCTACTTATATAATTACAATTTTAGAAAAAATATTAACCAAAACAGGTAAGAATTCAATTGCTGAAATTTGGCCAAATCTAAAAGTTTTTATATATGGGGCTACTCCGATTGTTCAGTATAAAGAGAGAATAAATGAGTTAGTGGGTAGAGAGCTAGATTATTTTGGTATTTATGCTGCAACAGAAGCACCAATTGGAATTGCATTCAATGAAAAATCTTATATTCCTAATCCTGATATTCTTTATAGTTTCAACCCTATTGATGATGAGAAATTTCAGATTTCAGTGAAGGATCTAGAGGTTGGTAAAAAGTATTTTGTAAATATTGGAACACCAAATGGATTTTTAAATTATGCGATGAAAGATATTATTGAAATTATCTCTTTAGATGGTGTTGTTGAATTTGAAATATGTGGAAGACAAAATACCGGAATGAATCTTGCGGCAGAGAAAGTATCTGATCAGCAGATTTTAGAAACAATTTCAAAAATTAAAACAAATTTGGGTGTAGATATCAGACACTTCTTTGTATCACCACAAATGAAAAATGGCAGACCAAATTATCTCTGGACACTATTTATTCCAGATGTACACGATATGTGTAAAATTGATGTTGCAAAACATTTAGATGATACCCTGCGCGTCGTATGTGATGACTATAATGACTGTCGTTTAGAAGAGGTAATTTCTAATTCAGAGGTAAACTTTAAGTCACTAGGAATTTTGGAAAAGTATTTTTTGAAAAATCAGCATAAAGGACAATTTAAAATGAAAACGTCCTTCCCTGTGCAAAGTGTATTTGAGCAATTTTTACTTGACCTTGAGGGAGCACGAGTATGATTTTACCTGCTTTATTAGGAGTCGCATCAACCTTACCGTTAGGTCCTGCTGGATATTCAATTGTTGAAAACAGTATGAATTACGGAATGCGCAAAGGGATAAAATCTTTAATGGAGCTTCAGGTTGTGGAGCTTTGTTACTTAAGCTTAGGCTTTGTCTTTTTTAAAGTTTTATCAGCTTCACCATTAATACAAACTTCTCTTGAATGGGTAGCTTTAGTTTTTTTAATCTGTTTTGGTGGCATGCTCTTATCCGAGTCAAAAAAAGTGACAAAGAATTCTAGAGCAAAGAGTACATGGATGTGGGCCATCTTAAATCCTGGAATATTACTACTATATATAAGTGTTGTTGCTTACTTTAAAGGTGACTTGCTTTCACTTATATCTTTTCAGCTAGGGTCAATTGTTGCCATATCTGCTTTGATGACAGTTGCAATCTATAAGCGAGAACTTTTAACAACAAAAATAGTTTTAATAAAAAAAATAATTGGTGGGCTTTTTATATGTCTTGGAACTTTTAAATTTATAATAATTATATAATGGAGAATACAATGAAAATTTTAGTGATTGCTGCAACCTTGATCTTCTGCTCAGAATTATGGGGAGCTCCTAACTGTGAACTCCAAGGAAGCTTGGATAAGAACCGACATTATCAATGTGATTTTGTAGAACAAAATAAGAAGATTCACTTTTTAGAACTCTACGGAGATATTGCTGATACTGCTTATGCTCATGGATATTTTCTTGCTAATGAGATTCAAGATGGGGCACTGCAGGGAGTAATTGATAAGAAAGATCGCTTGTTGGCAAAATTAGATGCTGATGAATTAAAGCAATACTTAATGATTTCAAAATGTGTTTTTCGTAATTACAAATCTTCTGTGTCAGATGATTTCATAGATATGAGTTACGCAATGGCGAAAGGTTTGAAAAAAGGTGGAGTGAGTAAATACTCGAAACAAGATGTCTTAGAGGCAAATATGATGGTTGAACTATCAATATTTTTTGATGGACTTGAGCACCTTATGGAGACAAACCCCAAATTGGCTAAGCGAAAATTAATGATGAGCTGTCCAGTGACTCTTACAACTAGTGGACTAAAGGGATTATTAAAAAAAGTTACAGGTGTATTTAAGGATCTGAAATTTGGATGTACAGGAATTGCAGCTTCAGGTGATCATACAAAAAATAGAGAGTTACTTTTAGCTAGAAATTTTGATACTGGTTTGCTTGGTAGCTTTGAAAAACATCCTGTGATGATTTTACACCATCCTACAAAAGGCTACTCTTATGTTGGAATGGGAAGTGCTGGATTGCATTTTCCTGGTGGAATTAGTGGATTTAATGAAAAAGGAATCACTGTTTCTCTGCATGAATTGCAAACTACAAAGTATAGAACGTCATATGTTAAAAGTGATGAAGAGCAGTTAGATGATATTTTCGTTAATGGAAATAATGAACCAGTTACTGCTGATGTTGCACCATATATGTTGAACAAACTTTTGATGCAGGCAGGAACAATGAAAGAGGCACTTAAGTTTATTAAAGAGCGTGGCCATTTCGGAGCTTGGACAGTGTTTATTGGAGATACTAAAACTGGAGAGATTGCGAGTGTTGAAATTAGTGGTAATAAAGTACGAGTTGCTAGACATGTTAAAAACCAAGGATTAGCACAGTCGAACCATTTCTCTCATAAAGATATAAAAAAATATGCTTTTGAATATAGCTATAATAAAAGTTTGGAAACAAGAGCACGCTTTGACCATGTTACAACAAGGTTAAACCAAGACAAAGGTGAGATTGATGCTCAGTGGATGATCAACATGCTATCTGGTCATGTGGATAACCATGTTGGTAAACGTTCTTTTGGACGTACAACAACTAAGGTCTATACTTCACAAAGTCATATTATGGCACCAAAAAGTAGTGAATTTTGGTTTTCCCTTGGAGAAATTTATCCTACAACCTCTTCAACCTTTGTAGGTTTTCATATTGATTTTTCTAAAAATAAAACACCCTTTTTTAGCTTTATAGATTATACCAAGGCCCATACGCCTGAATTAGAAGAAGATCCATCGTGGAGCAAGTCATTAGGTCATTACGTGCAGGCTTATTTATATTCTCATACTGGAGATTTAGAAAATATCCTTAAGGAGCTAGATACTGCGATTATGCTGGCAAGTAAGGACTACATCGTAGAGGTTCCATATCACCAAATTAGAGGTCGCTACCTAATTAAGAAAGCTCTGAAGATGAAGGATATAAATGCTATGCAGGCGACTAATTTACTTAAACAGGCTAAGGAAGATTATCAGCTAATTATTAAAGCGTATGAAGGGACAACAAAAATTCATGATTATCA
>DAOWEO010000037.1 GCA_030638415.1 Bdellovibrionales bacterium
TGGAGTGCATTTGAATTTATGGCCATCTTTGACCATGCGGTTAAAGGCAAAAGTGTCGTAGCGGTTTAGCTCTTCGTCGCGTAGGGTTTGCTCAAAATAATTTAAGGTGTTTATTGTATCGTTGATTATAGCAATGCCAGTCCACTCACCATGTGCTTCAGTAAGAGGGATCTCTTTACTGGACTTAATTAGAAATCCTTGTTCGTCGGTGGTGACTTTCATCTCCTCTTCATTGCACTGTTTGAAATCTGTGACTAAAGTTGCGCAGTGGGAGGTGTCGTTTATGTCGAGAGCAACTTGAAGAATCTGGGGATCATAGGCAAGGTCACCATGCATATATAAAAATGGATCGTTGCCAATAAATTGGTGTGCCATCCAGCAAGATCCGAGGTTGTTGCACTGTTTGAAAAATGGATTGTAGATGAATTGATCTACTCCGCTTAGTTTGCTGCGCATCATCTGGTCCATGTAGCCAATGACTACAGCAATATTGGTTATGCCACACTGGCGCAGGGTATCGATTGAGCGTTGTAAAATGGTGCTATCTCCTAGTGGCAGCAGGCCTTTTGGTTGGTCGATGGTTAGGGGATATAGGCGGCTTGAAAGTCCGGCGGCTACTATAACTGCTTTGGTAATGGGCATAGTGTTCCTTGGGTTTGTTCTATTTTGTTATCTTAGCTAAAAAAAATTGGTAAACCAATTAGATATTTTTTGTAGTAATTTAGAAGAGTAATAAAATTAGCGGTTTAGAAAAAGTGAAAAGTTTACGTTCTTGCTTATATGTTTGGTGATAATTTAATACGGAGGTATAATGGAAGCTATGGAATTAACACTAGAACAAATTGATCGTATTTCTGACCATGTTAGTACTAAGTTGCAGCTAGTACAAAAACAGTCTGAAAGCGATGCAAAATTTGAAAAAATTATGTTACAGCTTGATCATCGACGAGAATTGATGGAAAAAGGCTTTGATATGATGGATAAGCGTCTTGAACAGATCGATAAACGTTTTGAACAGGTCGATAAGCGTTTTGAACAGATCGATAAACGTTTTGAACAGGTCGATAAACGTTTTGATCGTGTTTATTTATTTATGCAATGGCAAACAGGGCTTGGATTTTTAATGGTTGCAGGGATCTACTTAAAGCTTTTTTTAGGTTAGTTAATTCATTCAGATTCAGTAATAATTTACTATTCTAAATAAAATTTATCACCTTCGCTGGCGAAGGTGAATTGTGTGAAAACAGATGGTTATGTACAGTTGTATAATTATACAATGAGAAAATGAGAGTTTTTTAGTTAGAAAACAACCCTTAAGGGTATAAATATGGTATGTGTTGAGAAATTAGTACCTATCGGGTATATATTATAATTAATTTATGATATTATAACCGAAAGGGTATAATATGAAGATTAATGAACATGTGAAAGAGGCAAGAAAGCAATTGCGAATTACTCAGGAGGAATTTGCTAAGCGGGTTGGCGTGGGCATTCGTTTTATTCGAGATCTTGAGCAAGGAAAACCAACCATTCGTATGGATAAGTTGAAGCAGGTATTAGATTATTTGGGATTTGAACTTACTGTAATAAAAAAAAATAGAGATTTACAGTGAAAAAGATTGATATATATTTTAAAAATACTTTATGTGGTCAACTGTGGCAGAGTGCAGCTGGGAGTAGTTTTTTTGAATATGATCCCAATTATCTCGATAGTTCATTACCGGCGATAAGTTTTACCCTACCCAAAACTGATTATATCTATGAAAGTGATAATTTTTTTCCATTTTTTGATGGGCTTATTCCGGAGGGGTGGATTTTACAGCTGGCCATAGAAAAATTAAGGCTTAATCCACTCGCAGATCGATTTGAGCTATTTTGTGCACTTTGTGGAGATGCAATAGGAGCCGTTCACACTGATAGGCCTAAGCAGAAGCTAGTTTCAACTATTGTTGAACCACATTCACCTAAAGAGTATCTCACCTATAAGCGATGTTTGATTTGCTATGGTGCGTGCGATGATCAATATCATACTGAGTGTAGTAAAAAAATATTTGGTAGCAACTTTATTCCATTTTTAGAAATTTCGAGTAAGGATATTAGGCATCTTGCTTGTTCTAGTATAAATAGAAGACTTTCACTAACTGGAGTGCAAAAAAAACTATCCTTAGATTTTCAGGGGAGTGGTAAATCTAGGCGTCTAACTATAACAAATTTTTGTGGGCAATATATTTTAAAACCACGAGGAGAGGGCCCCCATATTCCTGAAAATGAGCATCTAGTAATGCTATTAGCACAAAAGGCGGGGATAAAAGTTGCACCATCGGCACTTATTTCACTTGCTGATGGTGAGATGGCATTTATTACTAAGAGATTTGATAGAGCACAAGGAAATGTTATTTTTCATCAAGAGGATTTTTGTCAGATCTTGTCAAAAGAACCATATAAGAAATATGTGGGAAGTATTGAACAGGTGGGCAAAGTAATTGAGCAGTTTGCTGATTACCCAGGTGATAGTTTATATCGGCTGTTCGAATTAGTGATATTTAACTATGTTGTTGGTAACGTTGATATGCATCTAAAAAATATTTCACTTAGTTATGAATCTTTTAATGACAAATTTATTCAACTTTCACCTGCATATGATCTTATCTCCACTGATCTCTATATGGATGATAACGAACAGAGTGCACTAGCTATTAATGGTAAAAAAAATAAACTTTCAATTATTGATTTTGACCAGCTTGCTATCAGTTTAGGTATTTCTAAACGGAATTTTGCAAGATTAGTAACTAAATTTAATGAGCTCTTACCACTATGGTTTTCAGTTATTGATACAAGTTTTTTAGAGGATCATAAAAAAGAAAAATTCAAAAAAATTATTACTGCAAAGCTTGAGTTGTTTCACTAATAAAAAATTAAAAGTGTGAAATATGCGCAGAAGTTGAGGAAATACTTGTGACATTTAAAAACATATATAACCAAAATAACTATATTGTAGAACTGAATCACTTTAAAGAACGGGCAATGGACTATTTCAACCCTAGTGTGACAAAGCCAATTCATGATGGAGAGAGTGCTCTTTTTCTTACTTGTCAGGGCGTGACACTTTATACATTAAGCGCAGAGCTGCTTGAACTAACCGATTCGAGTATTCATCTTAAGTTTAAATGTACTTGTCCATATTTTAGAGAAGTAGCATGCTGTAAACACGTATTTGTACTGTCGAAACAGTTAATGTTCTCCACATTAGGACAACAATTGGCTGAACAATATGTGGGACAAACTATTTATGTAAATGGGAGTATCGATCATAGTGAGAGTTATGATGACTTTGATGATGATGAATATGATGATGAATATTATGATACGGATGAATATAACCAGTTTGGTGCATCTCGAAATTCCTCCCATCCTAGTTGGGAAAAATCATTACTAAGTCTACGTGTGCAACCACAACCAATAATTGATAGGCAAGCACTGATTGCCAGTACTTTTAAAAACAAAAAACTAACTGCTCCCAAAAATATTCAGCTGTGCATCGCATATAAAGCAGGCTTCCGAGTTATGATGAGTGTTTATAAGCGAGAGCAGCTTAAAAGTGGAAAATGGAGTAAAGAGAAAAAAATTAAGTTGATTAGTAAAAATATTATGGGTGTTGCTAGTAGTAAACAGCGTGATCTGCTGCTGTATTTGAGTAGCTTTAATTCATATTATTCACGTGATCATGAGATAGAAGTGGCTAATGATTCTATAGCAAGTGTTTTAGAACGGATTGCTGGTACGGAAAATACAACCCTCTATTTTCAAGATGAATTTTATCATCACCATTTTTCACTCCCCTTTGATTTTGATAAAACTAAAAGTTGCCAAGTGAAACTGAAGATAACTCCATGTCGCGACAGTGGTGAATTTGCAATCGAGTCTGTATTTGTTAATCACGTGGGAGTGCCATTATCATTAGAAGAAAACAGTGTTGTTTTTAATGATGAAGTCGGAACTTTGATTGGTGAACAATATTTTATTTGTCGTAATCAGCAGATTTTAAATCAATTGGAAGTTTCAGGAATACTTGATGTGCGGATTCCACAAGCAAGTATTGAAAGCTTCATGCAGCGATTAATTACAAAGGTTGGAGTTGATAATATTTATATAACACCTGACCTACCTGTTGAAATTGTGACAGTTGATTTTCAAGCAGAAATGCATATTAATTCTAGCCTCAGTTCGCTGGGAACATCAGTTGACAATGGTATTATGTTTGAAGCGATAGTCTTTTGGGAAGAGATTGAAAAACATAGTGAGCAGATTACAGTATTTGATCACCAAAAAAAAATGGAGTATATCGCATCACTAACGAAGCTCGATTTACCAGTAGATTATGAAAATGTTGATGGTGAGGAGCTAATACTTACAGCGATACCTGGCGGTAAATTTTTAGAAGTATTGAATACTCTTGAGAAATGTGGATGGAAAATTTTCATCCAAAAACAACGTGTTAAAGCACCGAGTAAAATGTCCATGGGGGTTGCTTCTGGTATAGATTGGTTTGAGGTCAAATCTGAAATCGCATATTCTGGCGAGGAAGTTGAAATTCCTAAAATTCTAAAAGCTGCCAAGAAAAATAATCGCTATTTTTCACTGGCCGATGGTTCTGTCGCTCTACTTCCTCAACAGTGGTTGAAAAAACAGATTATGTTATATCAGATGGGAGAGCCGGACGGAGATATTATTAAGCTTGATCAATCAAGTGTGTTCATTTTAGATCAAATATTAGATGAACGACAAAAAGAGTTACCCCATTTTCTTCAACTTAAAAAACAGATTGAGCAGCGCTTTGTATTAAAAAGTATTTGTGCGGATAAAAAATTTCAGGGAGAACTAAGATCTTATCAGCAGATTGGTCTTAGCTGGCTGGTATCACTCGCCAATATTAATCAAGGAGGGTTACTTGCCGATGAAATGGGTCTGGGAAAGACTATTCAGGTATTGGCAATGTTACAAAAATTAAAGCGACAGCAGAAGCTACCTAATCTGCTGATTGTGCCTAAGAGTCTTTTATATAATTGGCAAAAAGAAAAAACAGTCTTTACTCCAGAGCTTAACTTTGTTGAATATAGTGGAAAAAATCGTAAAGCATTGCTAGATAATTTAAGTGCCGGAATGACCTTGATTATGACTTATGCAATTTTACAGCGTGATATTTTAACACTTAAAGATATTAAGTGGGACTTTGTTATTTTAGACGAAGCGCAAAATATCAAAAATGAAAAATCTAAAAATGCTAAGTCGGTATTTACTTTACAGGCAAATTATCGGTTTGCGTTGACTGGTACTCCCATTGAAAACCATCTCGGGGAGCTTTTTTCCATTTTTAGATTTTTGAATCCAACCATGTTTGGAAACCGTTTTCATATAGGGGATTTGATTGATGACGGGGAGATGCAGCAGGTGATTTTACAGGGACTAAGGCCTTTCATTCTGCGCAGGACTAAGTTGGAGGTATTGCCAGATCTTCCACCAAAAATTGAGCAAATTTTGTATTGTCCCATGAAAGATGAACAGCAAAAACAATATGATGATATGAAAAAATATTATCGCCAGAGCTTGAAAAAACAGGTCGACCGAGAAGGGATGGGAAAATCTAAAATGCATATTTTAGAGGCACTCTTACGTCTGCGACAAATTGCATGTCATCCTGCCTTGTTGGATAAAACCCTTTCTAATATTGAAGCGGGGAAGATGGAACTGTTGCTAGAACATCTAGATGAATTGAAAGAGACGGGAAATAAAGCACTCGTTTTTTCACAATTTACGTCACATCTGAAATTAATAGGGGAGAGACTCAGGGCCAAAAATATTAAGTATGCTTACTTAGATGGAAAAACGACCAATCGTGAAGCCGTGGTACAAGATTTTAAAAATTCAGCGGATATTTCTGTTTTTTTGATCAGTATGAAAGCGGGAGGTGTTGGTCTGAATCTTACCGAAGCTAGTTACTGCTTTTTGATGGATCCGTGGTGGAACCCTGCAGTAGAATCACAAGCAATTGATCGTATGCACCGTATTGGACAACAAAATCCAGTAATGGCCTATAAGCTAATCAGCCAAGGTACCATTGAAGAGAAAATAATTGAACTGCAGAAAAAGAAACGTGGAATTTTTGATAAATTAGAAACATCCAGCAATAGTGTATTGAAAGATCTTAATAAAGAAGAACTGTTTTCATTTTTTCAGTAACTGTAAAGTTCTCCTGATTGGTACTTTTTTTAATAATGGAAATAATACTTAATGATTTCAGTGCATTAAAAATTAGTAATATTTATTTTATGTTGCATTGAAGAGCTTGTAGAAAAAAAGTGTGAAATACACTATAATACAAGGAGCAAATAGTGGGAGCAGAAAAGATGAGTATTGCACTGAAAGTATATCAGGGGCTAACTGAGGAGACTGATGAGAAAGTTAAGGCAAAATTAATTGCTGATGCTTTTGAAGAGCTAGAACAGCGCTATCCTGAAGTGAAAGACCTGGCAACTGGGGCGCAGTTGACTGAGAAGTCGCTTTTATTACAAAAAGAGATTCAAAATAGTAAAATAGAGATGATGGGAAAGATGGAGCGGCAGACTTGGCTCTATTTTGGGGGTCTTACTGGTATGGCCACTATTTTAATTGCTACGATGGGATTGATGATTAAGTTTTTAAGATAGCTATTTATAGTTGTTAATTAGCAGTGACAGGCGTATTTTATACACTAATTTCTTTCAAGGATTAGGTATGAAAACAGTTTATATTGCACTAAGTGCAGATTTTCTTCATGATGGACATCTGAATATTATTTCTAAGGCCAGAGAGCTCGGTGAGATTACTGCGGGAGTCTTAACTGATGAGGCTATCGTTAAGTATAAAAAGCTTCCACTGCTTAGTTTTTCACAGCGAAAAAATCTTTTATCAAATATTGCAGGAGTTAAGAGCGTTGTTGCGCAAAATTCTATGTCTTATAGTGAGAACTTATTAGCACTTAAGCCAGATTATGTTGTGCATGGTGATGACTGGAATAGTGGGCCGCAAAGCCGAGTGCGCGAAGAAGTGATAGAGCTTTTAAAGCAGTGGGGGGGAGAGCTGGTTGAAGTTGGCTACGCTCATGAGCTATCTACTAGTAGCCTAACTGATAAGCTTCGTGCTCGTGGGGCAACTCCAATGAGTAGAATGAAATCTCTGAAAAGACTTTTAAGTGCTAAGCCGATTGTGCGAATTATGGAAGCGCATAATGGACTTACTGGATTGATTATTGAAAATGCCAAGGTTGAAGTGGGCGGTGAAGTTCGTACCTTTGACGGCATGTGGGAAAGTAGTTTGACTGATTCAACGTCAAAGGGAAAACCTGATACAGGTGCGGTAGATATTAGCTCGCGCGTTGCTACGATTGATCAAATTATGGAAGTAACCACGAAGCCTATGATTGTAGACGCTGATAGCGGAGGACTGACGGAGCATTTTTGTTTTACCGTTCGTACTTTAGAGCGCCAAGGGGTTTCGGCAGTTATTATTGAAGATAAAGTAGGTGCCAAGAGAAACTCACTTTTTGGTGATGCTGCTGGGCAAAAGCAAGACGCTCCAGCTAACTTTGCAGATAAGATTTCTCAAGGAAAAAAAGCGCAAATTAGTGATGATTTTATGATTATTGCGCGTATTGAAAGTCTGATTTTAAAACAGGGTCATGATGATGCTATTATGCGTGCCAAAGCTTATGTTGAAGCAGGTGCCGATGGGATTATGATTCATAGCAAAGAGAAAACTCCTGATGAAGTGGTAAAATTTTGCAAGGAATTTAGACAGACTTATCCGCATGTTCCTTTGGTGGTTGTGCCAACTTCATATGCACAAATTTCTGAGAGTCAGTTAGCTGAGGTTGGAGTAAATATTGTTATTTATGCAAATCATATGTTACGTGCAGCATTTCCTGCGATGCAAAATGTTGCTAAGCAGATTTTAACTGATGGCCGGTGCCTTGAAGCGAGTGAGCACTGTATGTCTATTAAAGAGATTATTACTCTGATTCCAGAGACTGTATAATGATAAAATGTAACGAGTTCGTTAGTGAGATCAAAGAGCATTTTGGTAATTTTTTCACTGGAGTTCCTGATTCACTGTTGAAAGATTTATGTGCCTATCTAGAAGATAGTTGTTTGGCCGGTGAGCATATGGTTGCCGTTAATGAAGGTAATGCTATTGGGTTGGCGGCAGGGTATCACTTGGCGACAGGAAAAATCCCTGTGGTTTATATGCAAAACTCTGGTTTAGGAAACACAGTCAATCCACTTATGTCACTTACTGATTCTAAGGTCTATCAAATACCAATGTTGCTGGTAATAGGTTGGCGCGGTGAGCCAGGAATTAAAGACGAGCCTCAACATGTAAAACAAGGTGAGGTTACACTTCCACTTCTTGAGACAATGGGAATTGCATATGAAGTGGTTAGCGGCGAGAGTGAAAATGTGAAAGAGGTTTTACAGCGTTTGGCGACGAGGGCCAATGAGACTAGTGCGCCAGTTGCACTTGTCGTTAAAAAAGGAACTTTTGAAAAATATAAATTACAAAAAGTTATTGCTGATGATTCTGGGTTTGAGCGTGAAGATGCTATTGGACAGTGTGCAAAGCTCATTGGTGGTGAGGCAGTTGTCTTGTCGACTACGGGAAAAATTTCTCGTGAGTTATATGAATACCGCGTCGGTGCAGGGGAGAAGACGTCTGATTTTTTAAATGTAGGATCGATGGGACATGTTTCGCAGGTTGCTTTAGGTGTTGCATTAAACCGCCCAAGTAAAAAGGTATATGTATTTGATGGTGATGGCGCCATGTTGATGCATATGGGTGGAATGGCGACTATTGGAAATAGTGGAGCTAAAAATTTAATTCATATTGTGTTTAACA
>DAOWEO010000054.1 GCA_030638415.1 Bdellovibrionales bacterium
AGCTTATTGCAATTATTACCGTTCTTCTTACTTTTTGTATCAATACTACCTTTGCTGCAAGTAGTAATACTGGCACTGGAAATAGTGGCCAAGGGGTAGGAAATACCGGTCCAGGAAATCAAGGAAATGATTCAACAAATGGCAATGCCGGTGGGGAAGTTGACGATTCTGGAGACAACGAATCTTCAAATAGTACAAATAACGGAATAAAAAGATAATTAGAGTTCTGTTCCGTAACCCCATTTTAACTGGACACCTACATATTGGGTAAGTACAAAAGCAGCATATAAACAAAACGTTGCTTTATATGCATAACTCCCTTTGTAAAATATTAGTAGCCAAGCCAAATGCTATCTCTAATAGTACGAAGCGGATAAGTAAATGTTCTCCCACGACTATCCCTTTCACTGTAACCTGATTTATATTTATAACTTCATATTTGAAAGAACTAATAATAAAGTAATAATATATTTCATAAATAGTCCTCTTTAGTGTTAACTATTGTGTTCTCACTAGATAGTGATATACAAATCCTTTCTACGGATATCTTATTACTCCCCACACATACTTTTTCTAATTTCATTCATCAAATGAATTTGCCCACTAACCGTTCTGGCATAAATACCATTTCTCATAGTTGGAAATGTTGGAGGGTGAATTGGAAAAGCATAACTAGGAGGAATAAAGTTAAATCTAGCATTACATACTGGGCTTCCGGTTGTTCCCATTATCGCATTTATCTCTTCATTAAGTGTTGCAAAGTATTTATGGGTTTGTGAATTTGTTAATTCATCCATCTCATACTCAGTTTTAAAGTCTTTTACTGAAACCTCTGGAGGCATCAAGAAATATATATTCTCATTAGTATTTTGTAGTAACCAAGCAGCTCCTCTAGAGAATGAATGAACTGCACCACCTATTATTAATTGATTAATTCCACCTTCAAATGTAATACCTGCAAATTTATCAGCTCCACCACTTTCAATCATCGAAGAAATTGATGCCTCATAGCCGTTTGCTCCAAGGTGATCCCAATGGCGTATATCTATAGACATTTTAGGAGGAGTCATTACAAAGTTATTAAACTCCTTAAAAATAAATTCAAATGAAGAATATAAATTTTTATGATACCAACGAGGATCTAACTTCTCCGCTAACGTATCCTGTGCTGGAAAATAAAAAATATCATCAGATGCCTGTAAACTGATCTCTTGATAGGTCATTATTGAATCTGCATAAATATCATTGTTTTCAAAAATCCTATATGATCCTGGAAGTTCCCTGTAATTGATATCAGCTCCTTCTCCATCAAACTCAGTCTTTTTTAAAATAATTTCTGCAATAACTTTTTTTCCAAGCTCCTGCTCTTCAATAATGTTTAAGTTTTCAAATACCTTTCCAAGCATTTGATGATACAACTCACTCTGGTCACCCACACTAGCAGAGTAAGTATTAAATAGAACTTGGCATGCATCACGCATCTGATTAACATCAATAATCTGTCCATTATAATTAAAGATAGGATTACCTGCAGCATTAAAGTCAATTTTTGGGGCATTGGCCGCAATATTAAAATGCTGAAAATTTAAATTACAAAACTCAGGTCGTGCTGGAAAGTAAGATAGAACCTGTGCACCGTGAAGCAAGTTAAAATAATAGCCATCAACCATATTTTTTAGTTCATTAATTTCATTATTCTCGTCAGCACTAAGATTTTTACTTAGTGGTTCAATCTGAGTTGCAATATGCCAAAGGATCTTAAAAGACTCTGGATTTTTTTGGTCTGGATTACAGCCCTGCAATACAATAAAAGTAGAAAATATTATAAGATAAATAGCTGATTTCATTCTAGCTCCTTTTGATAACATATTAAGTATTTACATACTATACAATAACTAACGCTATGCACAGCAGGGTTGTAATATTTACTGTAAACAGAACGGACGGGGCTATATCATAAAAGTGCATATCTATAATAATCAACACTTATCTCTCTAAAACAAAGTTATCAACCGAAAAGAAATCAACTCTAGACTCACTAGCCGTAATTATACTACAATCACTTCCTCCAAAGCTTCACAACTGTGACACCAAAAAAGCGGAGATTATCACTCCTGTATAATTAGGCTGTAAGTAACCGAAATCTACAAAAAATAGATAAAGTGCCACAAAAAACACACATCAAAACTACACTATATTTATTTTTTTTTAGCCTAACCGACTGTTTTTTGATTACCTATAACTGCTAAATTATTTCCTTGCTATAATAGTATTAAGATTTAAAACCAACCAATGTTGCACGTATGTCGAGGTTTAAAATGAAAACACTAATATTAGCTCCGCTATTAACTTTTTCCCTCCTATCACTTTTTGTTTGGACTATTGGACAGTCGTTGTCCATACCCAAAAATTCTGTCAAGCAAAGTCCCACAGTTCTGAAGATCATGCCATCGGAGCAGCATGTGACCAAGGACATGAATCGTAGCATCAGCTCAATAGATCAGGATATTTTAACAATATCCAAAAAGTATGATGTCGATCCGAAGTGGGTAGCGGCCGTAATCTGGACAGAGTCACACTTTAAGAAAACAGCAGGATCATCTATTGGAGCTGTTGGACTTATGCAAATTACCCATCCAACAGCAAAATATATTTGTAAAAGGCTTTTAAAAGAGAGTGATTGTTCTTATGTGGATGACAGGCAGGAATTTACATCTTTATTTCAGGCCAACACCAAGTTAAATATTACATACGGAGTTGTATATTTAAAATACCTTAAGACAAAATTTAATAATAACCATAAGCTGGCAACACTTGCCTACAATGAAGGGCCAAATAAGATTAGACGCCTAAAGCATAAAATTACGACAAAACAAATATTTACTGAGCACCAATACTTTGTAAAAATTGATAAGAGAATGAAGCTGATTGCAGCACTATAAATACTACGAAAGCTTATAAAACATTTGACATATTTTATCAGCAAGTTTGTGTAATGATACCTCTTTCATAACAGCTCCAAGTAAGTTCGCCTCTTTTGGCATACCATATACTACACAACTATCCTCATCCTGACCTAAAGTAAGTGCACCATGGTTACGCAAGGCCAACATACCTTTTGCTCCATCATTACCCATACCTGTCATAATCACTGCTACAACTTTTTTATTTTTTAACTGAGTGATAGAATTAAAAAGATAGTCGACAGATGGCCTAAACCTATTAACGGGAGGGTCTAGTGTAATACAAATCTTAAGCTTACTACCACTTTTTTCAACCTTCATATGCTGCCCACCAGGAGCTAAATATACTACCGACGGTTCAACATACATTCCATCTTCTGCCTCACAGACTTTAAATGGACATAGCTCGTTTAAGCGGTCTGCAAAACTTTTAGAAAACACAGGGGGAATATGCTGGACAATAAAAGTTGTAGGAATCACTGCAGGCATTGCAGTGAGTACCTCTTTTAGTGCTTCAGTCCCTCCAGTCGAAGAACCAATGACTAAAAGATGTTCAGGAGTAAGAATTTTTTCTAAATTAATACCTGTAACTTTTACTACCGACTTTAGACACTTTTTTTGATTTATTTTAGAGTTATAAGCCTCTTTGATTTTCATAAAAAAATCATGAGTAAATTCATCTAGCTTATCAAATGATGGTTTTTTTAAATAGTCAAAAGCACCATGCTCTAGCGCATCCAAAATGGGACCTGAGTCCTCTTCACTATAATCACTTATCATAATTGTAGGAGTTGGATCACTGGGCATATATTGTTTTAAATATGTTACTCCATCCATTTTTGGCATATTTACATCTAGAGTTATTACATCAACTGACTCATTTTTTCTTATTTCAATTGCTTCAAGTGGATCACTCGCACATGCAACAAGCTGAAAACCATCCTGTTCGTTAATTATCTTAGAAAAAATTTTTTGAATTACAGGAGCATCATCGATAACAAGTACTTTTATTATCTGCTCTTTATTTAACAGTTTATCACTATTAATGGTATCAAGAGCCTTTGCTAACTTAGGACGGCTTTGAATATTAGAAACAGCTCCACCACTTTTAACAGATTTTAATCTTATATTACCATTTTTAGTATTAAACTCTATTTTACGCCCCTCGATACCACCAAGACTACTTCCAACAATATTTAACCCGTAAAAATCAACAAGCTCTTCAGCCTTTTTAATATTAGCTTTTCCAACACAAAAACTAGATCCTTCCTGTGTATTAATCTGACTTCCACCAATAATCTTAACCTTTAAATCTGATAGTGATGAATGATATCTATTTTTAAATTCTTTAAGTAGATTATGTAGAGATGGACCTGCGAATTTATTTGGAGTTAATTGTTCATTGTCACCACGAGGAAGCTGGTAATGGGTAATACCTCCAACACCTAATATCTCATCGTAAATACAAAATGATACACAACTTCCTAAGATTGTTGAAACAATTGTCTCCTCAGAGCTTATATATATTTCACCCGGCTGTAAAAAGATCTTTTTCAATAACCCACCTAATATTATTTCTTATAGTAAATCGAAGAACTAATTGTTTTAAAATCATGTTTTACATTATTTAAAGTCTCAGAGTGACCAATAAAAAGGTAACCTCCAGGTTTTAAATATTTATGCATCGTATTGGCCGCTATTTCGATAACATCATTATCAAAGTAAATAAGGACATTACGTAAGAAAATAAAATCAAATTGAATATCAGAATCGAAAGAATCTGTAAGTAAATTAAACTGCCTTAATTTGACATTATTTTTTATTATAGTTTTAATTCTAACCTTATCTAAGTTACCACCACTTCCTTTTTGAAAATATTTCATCACCATATCTGGAGATACTGTTTTTAATAAACTTTTATTATATACCCCATTACGAGCCGTTTCGAGTACATTAGTATCAATGTCGGTACCTAATACTTTGTAATCCCAATCTAACATCTCACCAAAATATTCATGAAGACAAAAAGCGATACTATAAACTTCTTCCCCTGTTGAACTTGCAGCAGACCATACTCTAATTTTTTTATCTTGATTATTGTGTTTAATTTCGGGATATATATTCTTTTTCAAATAATCGTAGTGGGCACGTTCTCGAAAGAAGTCTGTTAAATTAGTGGTAAGAGAGTTTATAAATTTCTCCTTCTCTTCCATATTAGTCTTGAGATAAGATAAATATTCTTTATACGAGGATAGATCTAGTTCTCGAAGTCGCCTAATTAGTCGAGACTCAACCATTGTTTTTTTAGAGGGATTAAGTGTAATACCAGCACTCATATAAATGAGATAACAAATACGATCAAACTGCTCTGTTGTTAGTGATAAATCGTTAATAAATATTCTCCTAAAAGATATGAGCAAGTAGTTCGCTTGGAGATAAAATCAGAGAAACTTTTCCATCTCCTAATATTGTTCCACCAGTGATGCCCTTAACCTCTCTAACCTCAACGCCAACAGGCTTGTGTACGACCCTTTGTTGAGCGACAAGGCGATCAACAGTTAATCCATATTTTTTATTTTTATAATTTACAATAAGTAAGCTCGGTTCAAGAATTTCGTCACAATCTACATCTGACCGGACCTTTAGAAAGCTGTTCAGATCAATGATCTCAACGACCTCTCCCTTTATATCAATAACAGCACCACTACTAATTTTTCTAGATTTTTTATGATCATAAGGAACAACCTCTACGACATCTGAATTTGCAACGACATACTGAAAACCATTAACTTTAATAATCATTCCATTAAATATAGCTAATGTCTGAGGTAAGCGAATTGTAAATGAACTTCCCTCTCCTGGAGTTGAGTCGATATAACAATTTCCTTTTAATTTCTCAACCGAGCTTCTAACCACATCCATTCCCACACCACGGCCGGAAAGCTCAGTTGCCGTCTCTTTTGTTGAAAATCCACTTCTAAAAATAAGATCATAAATCTCAGAATCAGATATACTTGCATCTTTGATAATCCCTTTTTCCAGAGCCTTTTTTAGAATTTTCTCTTTATCAAGGCCTTGCCCATCATCTTTAATTTCAATATAAAAATAACCACCTCTAGGATATGCATTTAGCCAGACATTACCAACCTCTTCCTTTCCTGACATTACTCTCTCATCACAAGATTCAATACCATGGTCAACAGAGTTCCTAACCATATGTGTGAGAGGATCAATAATACTTTCAAGAATATTTTTATCTAATTCACAGTCTTCTCCATTTTTGTGAAATTCAATTTGTTTATTTAGGCTTTTTGATGAATCTCTTACAATTCTCTCCAACTTTGAAAAAAGGGTCTTTATGGATACCATTCGCAGTGATATTGCGGTCTGTTGCAGATCATAGGTAATTTTTGATAGTTGGCTAACCGTCTTTTGAATAAGGTCCTGATTTTGTGTCACATCATCTTTCGCATACTCAAGTGTTGACTGTAAAATAACCTGCTCACCAAAATAATTAACCATTTCATCAATTTTATTTAGCGAAATTCGAATATACTCTTCACTCTTAACTGGAACTTTTTTCTGTCTACTGAGAGCATCCTGTAGAGACTCTTCTGACAATTTACCTTGATCAACTAAAATTTCACCTATCTTACTTTCTTGATACTTTGCAGCCTTAGCAACGTCTTCTGCCGAAACTTTATTTTCTTGAATTAAAATCGTACCTAAGTTTTCATTGATTATGTTTGTCTCAATTACTTTCTCTGTCTCTTCTATAACCACAGATGAGTTTTCACCAAGAAGGATTGCTTCAATTTTTTCGATCATATCACTATTATCAAGTACAGTGTTGACATCTTCTTGAAGTGCTTCAATATTCGCTTTGATGCGATCGTTTGACTCAAGTAAAATAGAAGCTATATCACTACTAACCTCCATCTCTTTATTTCTTATTTTCACAAGGATATTTTCTAAATGATGAGCAAACTCAGAAAGAGAATTGAGACCGACCGATTTTGCAGAACCTTTGATGTTATGCACTAAGCGAAATATTGATTGAACAATATCTTCATTTTTCGGATCCTTCTCTAAGTCTAAAAAGCAACTCTCAGTACTCTCTAACAAATCCTTAGTCTCTATAAGAAAAAACTCCCTAATTTCAGCATAAAATGCATCATCATCATTCATCATAACTCCTAGAGTTTATAAGTCGTCCCAGCCATCAGATCCACTTGAAGCTTTACCGGGCTTTATGGTCTTAGTACTCGCAGTCTCTCGCTTAAGAACTCTTTTAGTGGAAGGATTACTCTTATTGCCAATAACTAAAAGGGTTAACTCACTTACAATATCTCTCAGTGAATCTACTTGAGCAGATAGTTCTTCACTAGAGCTAGCGGTCTCTTCAGCAGTTGCAGCTGTCTCTTGTGTTACCTTGTCAATTTCAACCATCGCAATGTTAATTTGCTTAATACCTTTTCCTTGATCAGTAGAAGCATCAAGAACACCACTTGCCCCAGTTGAAACGGTGGTAGACCCATCTACAATCTCTTTTAGACTCTCATTCATCTGTTGTACAAGTGCACTACCAACTTCAACTCTTTCTTTATTTTCATTAATTATTGACTCTGCATTTTTCACACTTACGTTCACAATCTTGGCAATTTCTGCTGCAGACTTTCCACTCATTTGAGCAAGATTACCTACTTCTTGAGCTACAACTGCAAATCCTCTTCCATGCTCTCCTGCTCTTTCAGCCTCAACTGAAGCATTAAAGGACAGAAGTTTGGTTTGAAAAACAATTTCATCCATTATTTTTGTCTTCTCTCCAATATCTCCAATCACCTGAACAAGTTGGCCAATTTTAGAATTACTATCTGCAATATCATGCATTGCCCCTTCAAGTTTTTCCATAACAATATTTCCATCTGATGCAATCTCTTTAACTTTGTTTGCTAAAGTTACAGATTCTTGAGCATGTGAAATATTATTTTGCACCATCCCTTCGATCTCTTCTAGTGATGATGACGTCTCTTCAACAGAGCTGGCCTGCTCACTAGACATACTAGATAACTGCTGAGATGCATCAGAAAGCTCGGTTGATGCTGCTCCAACATTTTGAGAAATATTATCCAACGAATCTCCAATCTGTGTCATTGGTTTTACTATTGACCGAGTTATAAAAAATGCTAAAAATGATCCAACGACGACTGCAATTGCTCCAAAGATGAGCATAAACATCTTTGCAAAGTTTGCAGTTCCAGCAATATCTTTAACAGCATTTCCCACTTTACTAATTAAAACTTCATCAAGTGTTTTTGAAAGGTGGTGTAGTTTCTCTCTAAGCTTTTCGGCTACTGTGAATGATTCTTGTTGAAAAATATTTGTAGCAGCTGTGACACTGTTAGATAATCCATACAGATACTTTGCTGTTTTTTTATGCTCAGCCTGAACAATTTTGAACTGTTTTAGTACCTCATTTTTATAAGTACTTAACGCAGCAGTGTGCTCACCGGATCTTTGCAGCTTAGCAACTTTTGCACCTGCTTGGTGCAGACGATGATGTGGCTCAACCCAGCGATCAATCAGCGTTCTCAGCTTTGGATCATCAGTTTTAAATGTTTTGTACCACTTTCCAAAACCACATTTCAGATGATTAGTCTCACCTTTAAATACAGTTGAACCAATAATTGATTTACTCATTTGATTAATCCAGCTCAAATGGCTCATCCAAATTACATCTAAATTTTTATCCATAGCTGTATCATAAATGACAAATTTTTCTTTTATGCGTACTGCAGTATTGTGAAGGTTTTTATGGATTGGCTCAATATCTTTTAGTACTGATAGAACTCTTGGAGGCAATGTCTTAGCTTCTAAATTTTTATATAGCCACTTTCCAAAACCACATTTGTGGTGATCTAGCTGCACCGTAATCTCTTTCATATTTACAATGGATTCACTTAGCTTACTCAGCCAAACAAGATGGTCCATCTCTTTTTCAACTAAAAAACTTTTAGTCTGAAGTCCATCTGTAGATAGTTGTGATAAATGAGCTATCTCTCCAATTTTAGAATAACTCATAATTGTTGTAATACCTAAAAGTATCAAAACAATACTAAACCCCACACTAATTCTTTTGCCAATTGTCCAAACCATTACAATCTCCTTAAAAGTTATCCTTCTGACGACTCTTTTATTAATTTTAGTTCATCTATTCCTAGTATTTTATTAACATCAAGTAGAATTAAAAGCCTCTCTCCAGTTTCACTTCGAGCAATACCACTAATATAATCCTGCCTAACTTTTGACTCCATACTCACCTCTCTCTCTATCTGAGAGTTTTGAATATTTAGAACCTGCATTATTTCATCCACAATAAACCCGAGGGTAAATCCATCAATATCAACAATAATAATACTGGTCTTTTTTTCTTTAAACGTAGCTTCACTCAGCGAGAGTTTTATACGCAGATCGATAACTGAGATAATTGCACCTCTCAGATTTATCAAACCATAGAAATAGTTGGGAACATTTGGAATTTTGGTTACATTTGTAAGGGCAATCACTTCCTTAATCATTGACAGCTGTACGCCATATTCCTCACTATTTAGTTGAAAAATAAGATACTTCTCTCTAAAATCTTTTTCAGAGTTCACTTCTTCTAAATTCATAAATAGACTCCTATCCTTAGTATACTTAAGTCTATTCCTACCTTAAAACAGGTCAAGTAAAGATTAATTAACCGATTTTTTTGCCGTCTATAATTTGTACTAGAGAATACGCTTGACGAATAGGCTCAAAATACTTACATTTGTCTCTACATTATGCCCTCTTAGCTCAGTCGGTAGAGCAAGGGACTGAAAATCCCTGTGTCCGTGGTTCGATCCCGCGAGAGGGCACCATAAAAAACCAGAAGTTAACCCTTTCTGGTTTTTTTTTGTTTAAAATCTAAGACTTAGATGAGAGTTGCTCTCTATTCTCATTAAGCCCAGCATGTTTAGAAATTTATTTAAAATGTTGACCATTTTAAAACCTCCCATATCTTCATGTTGTGATACATCTTAAAATGCATTCGAGGGAGATAAATATCTACGATGATACTCAAGCAAGAGAATTAAGAAGTTCCAATTCATTCCAATTTTTATAAGCAGCATTTAAAGAGCAATATAGTTCCTTAGAGGCACGGTATGCTGTTTTAACTTTTTTAAAACCTCTAATTGTTACCATATCAGCACGGAGATTGGTGCCATACTTAAGACGATTTAGCATCCAAATATTATTGGCCAATACTGACTTTTCAACAAGAAGTTTTTTTTCATGATCTTCTGTAATTGGGGCAGTTAGAACCCCGAAGACTTTAAAATCTAAATCGACTCCTTTAATCTTCATTAAAAGCTCAGAATCTTTTACTAGGCCGGTGACCTTTCGAGTTTTCTTAATAATAGATTCCCAACGATGATCTGATTTTTTAAATTTTAAAGCAAGACCTTTCAAAATAGCTAAGTCCTGGTCCGAAATATCTTTCGTCATATTTTTAAGTCTTTCCATATGAATATACTTTCCATAGTGCTTAATCCATAAAATCAACAAACCCATACCCTTCTTGTCTTGTGGAAAGTTAGAGTCACTTACTGTTAGAAGAATAGCTTCCTCTGGCGAATATTGCTTTGCTTGCGAAATATTAAATGCAACCCCTATTGACGATAAGGCATAGTCTGAACGCATCATTATCCCAAGCCTTTCAACACTACAGAGACACATTCATCGACATACTGAGGCCAATTTTCATTTGCATCACACTGTTTTACTCTTTCAGCGACGACGAGAAGCTCTGCTTCTGTAGGCTTGAGGGCCATTAAGTCAGCAAGATCTTTCTGTCTATCACACATGGCCCAAAGCTTAGTAAAAATAAGGTCTTCTCGTGATATACTATAAAGTTGGAGTTTTATTCCATCATATACAAGATTAACTTCGTCTTCCCATC
>DAOWEO010000075.1 GCA_030638415.1 Bdellovibrionales bacterium
CGGGCTGGATGCTGTCGTGAAAGAACAAATGATGATGTTGTGGGGGACATTAAGAACAATAGCTGGCAAGAGATTTGGAATGGACCTGAGATAAGAAAGTGGCGGCGGGAGTTCTTATCAGGGGGACCTACGCGTTGTGATGAGCATATGAAAAATCGTCTATGTAATTTAAATGTTTACAATAGACTTTTACTGCCATTTACAGAGTTTAAAGAGGTTCAGACTCAGCCACCAGTAAAGCTTTCACCTGATTTTAATGGAAAGTGTAATCTGAAATGTGTTATGTGCGATATTTGGGACCTGGAAAATGGTCTTTATGACCAGCTTGGCTTTTGGGCTGAAGCAGAGGAAAACTTATTTCCATACTTGAAATTCATTGATCCACTTGCAGGTGAGCCATTTATTCAAAAAGATTTTTACCGCTTAATTAAAATAATGCATAAAAAATCTCCTGATGCAGAGTGGAGATTAACTACTAATGGTCATTGGAAATTTTCTCCTTTTGTCGAGAAGCATTTGGATTTTATTTCTAATATCTTTTCTATTCAAACTAGTATCGATGGGGCTACGGATGAGACCTATGCGAAAATTCGTAGAGGTGGAAAGCTTAAGGTTGTGTTGAAAAATCTTGAACAGCAAAAAGAGTACAATGTAAAAAGAGAAAAAAATGGTTTGAAGCCGTTTGATATGTTGACCATGATGACTGTATTACGGGAAAATTGGAAAGAGATTCCACTTATGTGTCGATTGATTGAAGGTATGGGAATTAATTATCATTTTATAAAATGTAATGGGCCTAAAAATAAAATGCTTGTAACTCTTGAGTTATCAGAGCGCTTAGCTGTGTTAGATTATCTATTTTTAAATTTGGAAGCTCGAGATTTTGTAAAAGTTTATCGTATTATTATTCCACTAATTAACTCAATTTCTTCTGAAAAAGAGTGTAACAAATTTAAAAAAATCTTCTTTCAGCATACTGGTCTTTGGATTGAATCTTAGTTTGTTTCACAATTCTTTACGATCTTTTTGACTAGTCTAAAACACAATAATGTACAAAATTATGACTGTGTATGAATTTTAGCCACTTAACTAGTTGCTAAGTCTATGGAAATACTTGAAAAACACTTCTTTTCAATGGCATAAAATATGCAATATCTAATGTGAGTATAATTTTAACACTAGGATATGACATGAAATTACAATCTTTAATGATTATATTAGTACTTTTAGTCACACCACATCTTTATGCTGAAGACTGCGTTGGACAATGTACGCCTGAGTTTCAAATTGAAGGTATTGAAATTAGCTCACTAGGAAATTATGGAACGTTATCTGATCAGGTTGAGTTAATCAATGATACTCGTGATATTTTCAATAAAAATTCTCCTGAATTTATGGAGACTTTTGGCAAGTTAACTATAATAACTAAGCAAAATACAAAATCTCACTGTACTGCAAATCTTGTTATGCTGGAGCCAAGTGATGAAGTTAGCTGGCCTGAGGAAAATAGCTTTATTACAACTTCAGAGCATTGTCTTAGCTCTGATGGTGATATTGATTATGCTCGTAGTTATATAACATTTACTAAGCGTAATGGAAGTAAGTATAGACGTAATTTTAGTTTTGCATCTGGAAACGAGGAAGCTGATTGGGCAATTTTAAAGTTAGATAGTCCTATCTCTGAGACACTTATTAAGCCTCTTGTTGTTGGTGACGTACATGAAGAAATTATGATGAGATCTGGTGATTGGAATGTTGACACAACTGTAACAGCAGGTGGATATAGTTCTGATATCTTTAAAGGTAATAATGGTAAAAACCTTACTTATGATCAACAGTGTGAGTCGAAAGGTAGTTATGGCCCTAATATGATGAAAACAAATTGCATTGCGTACCCTGGGGCTTCTGGTGGAGCACTTGTTTTAACTGGAGCTGACTTAGAAGGTTATACTGTTAATTATTTAGTGGGAGTTAATCAGAGACTTGAAAATGGTAATCCTGAAAAATTAATAGTAACACCATCATCTCATATATATAAAGCTCTTAGAGTAGAATATGATGCAGCAGGGCTACTTACCAATTAATTTCTAAGAGCTTGAATATTTTGTATTGTCTAACGATTAGTACAAAGAGCGGCAAAGTCACTAGCTTTAAGACTAGCACCGCCAACTAAACCACCATCAATATCTTTTTGTGATAATAGTTGTGCAACATTTCCTGGTTTTACGCTTCCACCATATAAAATAACAATATTTTCAGCGTTATAACTAAGCTTTTCAGCTAATAAATTTCTGATAAAAGCATGAACTTCTTGTGCCTGATCAGGAGATGCTGTCTTACCTGTTCCAATCGCCCATACTGGTTCATAGGCTATAATTAACTTATCCGTTTTTGCTGCAGGCACTCCCTTGAGTCCTTCGATAATTTGCTCTTCAATTATTTTATTAGTTATTCCTGACTCTCGCTCCTCTAGAGATTCACCAACACAGAAAATTGCAGTCATTCCTAGTTCTAAACACTGGTGAGTTTTTTTGTTTAGCAGTTCATGGCCTTCACCAAAAATAGCCCGGCGTTCAGAGTGTCCAATAATAGCAAAGTGAGTTCCTATTTCTTTTAGTGCTGTGAGAGAAGTATCTCCCGTAAATGCTCCACTAAGCTCTGCTGAGCAATTTTGTGCTCCAACTTTTAAAAATGGAATACTTTTTACTTTTTCTTTAAGATAAGGAATATGGATAAATTGTGGAGCAACCCATGCTTCACAGTCTTGTCCAGTAAGACCTTCGAGCCCTGATACAAATGCATTAATTTCTGCAAGTGATTGGTTCATTTTCCAGTTTCCAACGATATGTATTTTTCTCATAATTACTCCTTAAATTAGTTTATACCAAAACGTAGTGCCTTAATTGCAGGCAAGGTTCCATTTTCTAAAAATTCTAAACTTGCTCCACCACCAGTTGAGACATGACTCATTTTATCTGCTAGTCCTGATTGCACAACAGCACTTACTGAATCTCCTCCACCTATGACAGTAAAGGCATCTAGCTCTGCTAGAGTTCTAGCAATTGATAGTGTTCCTACTGCATAATCACTATTTTCAAATAGTCCCATTGGACCATTCCATAAAACAGTTTTTGCAGATTTAATAATATTTTGATAATTGGAAATAGTTTTTTCACCAATATCAAGGCCCATTAGGTCTGCGGGAATAGCAGCATCTTGGACTACTTCTTTTGGCCCTCCAAATGATTTTGATGCAAGGTGATCAATTGGTAGTTCAATTTTTTTACCAGAGTCTTTAGATAAAATTGCTTTTGCCAGTTGAACATCTTCATCAGCACAAAGAGATTTTCCAATCTCACGACCTAGTGCTTTTAAAAATGGATATGCCATCGCCCCACCAATAAGTAGCTTGTCTGAGGAGATCATAAGTTTTTCAATGATTTTTATCTTATCGCTAACCTTAGCGCCACCGACAATTGATACAAACGGTTTTCCAGGTTTTTCTACAATTTTAGTTAGTGCTTCAATCTCTTTTTTCATAAGAAATCCTGCAAGGCAGTGTGAGCGTGGAAAAAAGTTCATGATACCATAAGTCGACGCATGCTTACGGTGAGCAGTGCCAAAAGCATCTAAAACGTAATAGTCAGCATAGCTGGCCAATGCCTCAGCAAAGTTAGAATCGTTATCAGTCTCTTCAGCATGAAAACGAACATTTTCTAACAGAATAATATCGTTATCTTTAAGTGATAGTAGGGTCTTAATTCCACTGTCGAGACATGTTTCAGAGAGAGTTACGTCTCGTTCTAATACTTCACTAAGATATACTGCAACAGGCTCTAAAGAGAATGATTTATTAACTTGTCCTTTTGGTCTGCCAAGATGACTCATCAGGATAAGCTTTTTAGGCTCTTGCTCTAGAAGATAGTTAATCGTCTCCAGAGTACGGTCAATACGAGTTGTATCAGTAATTTTTCCACTACCATCTTTGGCGAGTGGAACATTAAAGTCAAAACGAACAATAATAACTTTGCCTTTATAATCTTCTGCTTCAACCTGATCAATATAGGTAATGGCCATACTTTACTCCCAAAAAAAAAGCCTCCCGAAAGAGGCTTGATCAATTTTTATAATTTTTTTGCAACCAATGTTGCTAGGTCGATAACACGGTTAGAAAAACCTGTCTCATTATCATACCATGAAACAACTTTTGCCATATCACCGACAACTTTTGTGAGATCGGCATCAAGAGTTGATGATGCTGGGTCACCCATGAAGTCAACACTTACGAGAGGCTCATCACAGTAGTTTAGAATTCCTTTTAGCTCACCATCGGCAGCTTTTTTCATTGCAGCGTTAATCTCTTTTGCTGTTGGAATTTTTTTAAGTTTTACACTTAGGTCAACAATAGAAACATCACTAGTTGGAACGCGTAAGGCATATCCATCAAGCTTTCCAGCAAGTTCAGGAATTACTAGTCCAATTGCTTTTGCAGCACCAGTTGATGTTGGAATAATTGAAACAGCACCAGCACGTGAACGACGTAGATCACTATGGTCTGAATCAAGCATTTTTTGATCAAGCGTATAAGCGTGAATTGTTGTCATTGTTCCGTGCTCTACTCCCCAGTTATCATTTAAAACTTTAACGATTGGAGCTAGGCAGTTTGTTGTACATGAACCATTAGAGATGATGTTGTGGTTAGCAGCATCATACTCACTATCATTGATACCCATAACAAAAGTTCCATCAAGATCTTTTCCAGGAGCACACATGATAACTTTTTTTACACTTGGGCTACCTTGCATGTGGCGGCCAAGTCCTTCTTTGTCTTTAAAAATTCCTGTTCCATCAATTACAATATCGATGTTATCTTCATGCCAAGGAATCTCTGCAGGGTCACGTTGGCTATGAATTTTAATCTTGTCACCATTTACATTTAAAACTGTTCCATCTAAAGAGACAGTTCCATCAAAACGGCCATGGTTTGAGTCATACTTAAAAAGGTGGGCCAGTGTTTCTGGCTTACAAAGATCATTGATTGCTACTATTTCTAGATCTTGATTATTTTGTTTGTAAAATGCTCTAGTGATTGTTCTACCAATTCTACCAAATCCATTAATTCCAACTCTTATCTTTGCCATCATAATCTCCTTTTTATTTGATTGTTCGACGGTTTTATTCAAAAATGAATATGCCACGTTTCGGTAGTTCTGGGTAGTTATTTAGCAATATTATTGCATGACTTTTTTAGTCTGGCATTATGATCTAGACATAGAGCAGAGTTGCCTTGTAGACTGTTTTTTTACTTTTAAAATAGAGGAATTATGAAGCAGTATATTGAAGACTTTAAGGCAAAGGCGACTATTAGTAGTTCGTTTATTGTAAAATACATAGCGGTTATGGAAGGGAAGGATGGCAAGAGTTATCTGAACCTTGTCTTAGCGGATAAGAGTGGTGAGATTGAGTCTCGCAAGTGGACAGATGCTCACGCTGTAGCTGATTCTGTTGAGAAAGGTGATATTGTCGCTGTCTCAGGAAAAATTAATCTATTTCAAAATCGTCTGCAATTGATTCTTAAAGATATTAGAAAAATGGATAAGTCTGATGTTGAGCTCAGTGAATACGTTGCAGCATCAGCCAACCCACCAGAGCAGATGCTAGAGCGTCTAGATGAGATTGTGAGCAATCTTAGCGATGTTTACATTAAAGACTTACTAAATTTAGTGTTACATGACTGTGAAATTCGCAGGCGTCTTAAAACTTGGAGTGCTGCAAAATCTATTCACCATGCATTTCAAGGCGGATTGTTAGAGCATACTTTAAGCTGTACCGAATTGGCAGTTAGTCTGTCTACACATTATAAGGTTAACCAAAGTTACGTTGTTGCAGGGACTGTTATGCATGATCTGTGTAAAATTTATGAGCTTACTGATAGCTCAATGGTCGAATATACGGAAGAGGGGAAGCTGGTTGGTCATTTGGTGAAGTCGATTGAGCTACTTGATCGCTTTACCTATAAAATAAAAAACTTTCCTTATGCGATGAAACTTCACCTCAAGCATATATTAATTTCTCATCATGGGCAGATTGAATATGGTTCTCCAAAAACTCCCCAAACCAGTGAAGCAATGCTTGTGCACCAGATTGATCTAATTGATTCAAAAATGGCAAGTTTTGAAGCTGTAAAAAAGAAAGATCTCCTGCCTGGCCACTGGTCAGGATATGTTAAGCATTTAGAGCGACTTGTTTTCAAAGAGGAGCTTCCAACTTTTACTGAGTACTTAAGTGATGAGCCAAAAGTTGAAGAGACTTCTCAAAAGCATAGTAGTGCTGAAAAAAAGAAAGTAAAAGATGAGCCACTTAAAAGTAGTGTTATGGCTGAAAAGTTGAAAGGTTTTAAATTAGAGTAATAGTTATTTCTTTTACATATATTTATTTCTTAATTCCAGAAAAGGCTTTTCTATTATTATGTAACAAATAGATCCGAGTAAGAAGCTAGAAAGCAAGGTGAGTCCAAAAGCAAATATTAAGGAAATTGAATTAGATAAGTTCAGTTGGCTGAACCAGTTTGTTGAGAGTAGGGTATCAATAACATGCTTGTGAATAAGGTAGATTGCAAAGCTTGTTTTAGATATTGGAAAAAAAATAGGATGTGCGAAGAATCGTGTAAGAAGTGCTTTGGAATCGAGACATACCCAAAGAAGAAGAGAAAAAGATATTGCAATCATTGTGAAGTTTAAATAAATTTTATCTTTAAATGAAAGTATAACAAATGGAATACTCACTGCTAATAATAGTGATCTGAATGTAAGTATCTTTGGAATTTTAAATGATTTATCCATAACCAAGTTAGAGATAATCATACCTGCAATAAGCCCTTCACTATTAGTAAAAATTGGTCTGTAAATTACTTTCATATACGTTGAAAGGTCAAAATGAACCATTTGGTAAATAAAATTCCAAACGATAAAGCGATTTAGAAGAGGAAGAAAAAAACTGATATAAAGTAAGGTTCTATAAAATGAGAGAGGTTTGTTTTTAAAAAGCTTTGCTGATAACAACATAAAAAATGGTGCAAGAATATAAAAGTGCTCCTCTGTTGCAAGACTCCATGCTGATCCTGGAATAGGTCCACTGTCTTTCCAGAAATTACTTAGAAAAAGTAAATTAGATATTAACCCATCAGTAGAAATTGGAGAGAGTATATTAAAAATTGATAATATAAATATAGTTAAAACGGCAAAATAATATAGAGGCCATATTCTAAAACCACGCCGTATTATGAATTTGCTAACATTTATTGAATTAGTTTTAATCAACTCTTTCCATAACTGTCCACCAATTAAATAACCACTTAATACAAAAAAAAGAGGAACTCCAATCCACCCCCCCCTAAAGGGAGGTAAAGAGTTTAGTATTGATGTTGAATGAAGAGTATTTGTAAAAAATTCATTCAAATGCATAGCAAATACAAGGATAATAGCGGTTGCCCTTAAACCATCTAGGGCTGGAATATTATGTGCTGGTCGGATAAAAATATCTCTAATACCATTTTTAGTATATTGAACTAGATTCATAAAGCCTCAACTACAAATAGGAAGATTAAATAAGTTATGGGAGTTTTTCCAAAGTTGTTTAAGGAGTTTTTCAATATCAATATTTTTCTCTTTAGCCACTACTTGTGCGACAAAGGTAATAAGTTGAGGACCGTTCTCCACACCACGATGTGGTGTGGGGGCGAGGAAAGGGGAGTCAGTCTCAATTACAAGATTTTCAATAGGAACAATATTTAAAATATCTCGAACATTTTGTGCATTCTTAAAAGTTATTATGCCATTAAAGCCAATATAGTATCCTTGCTCAATGGCATATTCTGCAAGTTGAGTTTTAGAGGTATAGCTATGAAGAACTAGATTAGAGAGATCTTGTTCATAGTTTTTTAAAATGGCTAAAGTATCGTCATCAGCTTCTCTGGTATGAACAATGACGGGTTTTTTTGTCTGAATTGCAATTTGTAATTGAGTTTCAAACACTTTTATTTGAGTATCATGAGATGCATAGTCATAATGATAATCAAGACCAATTTCTCCAAGAGCTAAAACTTTTGGGTGAGAGATATTAGCTTTTAGTTTTTGCTCAACTTCTGATGAGAAATTATCTGCTTCGTGTGGATGAATACCTTGAGAGCAGTAAACGTTAGGAATTTTTTCGGCAAGTTTAATTATTTCATCTTGGTGCTCTGGGGAGACTCCTATTGTCATAATTTTTTTTACATTAGACTGCTGGCACTTTTCTAAAAGCTCTTCTAAGGGATAACGTTTTAGATAGTCGAGATGACAGTGTGTCTCAAAAATGGGGTGACCTAAATCTTGAATTTCTATTTTAGATTTTGCCATTTTTAATGCTTTAAAATCTCATCTAAAAGGTTAATTAGAAGCTCTTTTGGATAGCCACCTTCAACTTTTACTCCATTTATTACCATTGTTGGAGTTGCTTTTATTTCATATTCCTTACTCGCGAAGTTAATAAACTTTACAATAGTCTCTTTAGTTTTTGGATGTTTGATACATTTCTGTATGTTATGTTTTGTAGCAAATTCATCTAGCCAGCCATTAGCAAAGTTAGCTTGATTGTTGTAAAGCTCATCATGAACGTTGGCAAATGAATCCTTGAGGCAGTAGGCAATATAAGCAGCTTTACAAGCATAGGCATGAAATGGTCGAGTGATCTCTGGGTGACAGGATTGATCAAGTGGATATGGATAATAAAGGAAACTAATGTTTGTTTTATATTTTTCAACAATACTTTTAACCGTTGGTAGAATTGATTTACAAGCAGGACATTCAAAGTCAGAAAAAATTAAAATTTGTAGTTTACTATCTTTAAACTCTAGCTTATTTGGGATCAATTGAAGTGGTGAAATGATTGTTGGATGCGGCAACTTTTCATAACTTAAAAATTGCTTATATAAAGAGTCATTAATCTCAGTAGGATCGACCTGTGGAGAACTGGTACTAGGAGTTACTATATATGCTAGTGCAAAGACTACTAGGTAGCTAGAGTTGATTACTAATTGTGAGATGAAATTAAACTGAAGAGTTTCACCTTTTTTAAAGAGAGCGAAGAGTGCTGCCCAAGAAAAGATATAGTAGAGGGTGCAAAATGGACAGAGGCTTTTTAAAATAACGAGGGAGTATATTCCTAGAATTAAGCATCCTAGAGCATTAATTAGTGCTAATAGATAGACCTGTTTAATCCACAGCTGCTTTACAAAACCGGTAAGTATAATTAAAAAACCGGTGACAATTCCAAATAGGGCAATGGGTACTCCAAGGAACTGTGAGAATTGTGATGTGGCAGCTGCTTTACAATTAAAAAATGAAGATATATTGCAAAGAGTCCCAGCACTATTTGCAGGAGATGTAATATAGTGGTGGTAAGTCAGATACAATGATACGGAGATCATTGCCAGCCCTAAAATAATTAGTAATTTGTCTAGAATGTTATTATTTTTCATATGGTCCTTCTGGTTACGTTAAAAAGTTATAATATTCCAATTTCGCTTGGTTGTCTTGTCTCTTCTATAGCTATGGTAGATCTCGTTACAGTGAGTACACTCATCTGAATTTATAATTTTAGCATGTGGGAAATCTTGTAATATTCGATGTTTTATTTCAAAAAAAAGGTTGAAATATATTTGATTATGTTTCTTAGAAAATGCATGTGAATTTGGAAAGTTCGGTCTGAATTCAGGTGATACTTCATAGCAGCATGATTGGATATGAGGTCCAACGAAAAAAGTATGTGGTTCAATAATATGAATATTTTTTTTACTTAAAATATTTTTTTGTACACCTTGCCAGCCGGCATGCACAAAGGCATTTCCTTGTCTGCCGAGTGCTAGAATAGGCAGACAGTCTGCTGTGACAATAGCATAGCTTCTCTTGGTTGAGTCACATGAAATGAAACCATCTGCAGAGGTATCTATATTTGTATTTAGTGGAGAGACTACAGCATTTGAATGAATTTGTTTTAGATAGAATAGATTTTTATCATCTGGTTTATTAGCAAAAACTTTAAATTTTAGTGATTCTATAGAGTAGCTATAAAGCAGTTCTGGCTTCATCAAGGACCTGTTGAAAAATAAGAGGAGGTTGGATCGTAAAATCTAGCTCCTCTTTGGTAATAGGGTGAATAAAGCCGAGCTGTTTGGCATGTAAGAAGGGGTATTGGTAGTTTTGAGCAATATTACAAATTGATTCAGACACTCGCTGAAGATCTTGTTTTGGATTTCCATAAAGAGTATCCATAAAAACGGGACGCTTGAGCAAAGAGGTGAGGTGAACTCTTATTTGGTGGGTACGGCCAGTTTCTAGTTTTAGTTCAAAATGGCTGAGTGTCTCAAATTCTTGTAGTACCTTATAGTAAGTATGTGCATGCTTACTATTAGGAACATGAATTGCCATTTTTAAGCGGTTGTTAGGGTTCCTACCAATAGAGGAGTTGAGCTCTCCAGCAACTTGGTTTTTAATTCCCATTACAAGTGCTTCATACTTGCGTGTTAATTGGTGGGTTGAAAATAGTTTGGTTAGCCCATTATGTGTCTCTTGGGTTTTTGCCACAACCATTATACCACTGGTCCCTTTATCAAGGCGATGGACAATTCCTGGGCGCAGTTCATTACCTACTCCTTGGAGATCATGGCAATGAAATAAAACAGCGTTCACGAGTGTTCCTGTATAGTTTCCAGGGGCAGGATGGGTTACCATACCTGCTGCTTTATTAATAATTAATAGATGTTCATCTTCAAACATAATATCTAAAGGAAGGTCTTCGGCAATTGCTTTAGCAGCTCTGGGAGCTGGAATGATTACCTCTACTATAGTACCAGTGCGAGGCATTTTTTTAAGTTCCAATTTACAATCTTTGGCGTACATCATTTCTTGTTTAAATAGATTTTTAATTTGCTGACGACTGACAACTTCATCTAGTTTTTTTAATGCACTAACTAAAAAGAGATCAAGCCGTTTATAAGCTAGATCTTCATCTTCTATCTTAAAAGAAAAATTTTTATCTTCCACTGGACTCTCTTTTTATATACTAGTTGCTCGTGCTTGCTTAACTCGCTTGATATAGGTATCAGTAACAAGTTCCTGAGAGAGTTTTAAAATTTTTGCATATTGAAAAATAAAACCACGAATATACACAGTTGCGGGTAGGGTTTCAAAATTTTCATCTTCAATGTTTTTAAGGTAAGTTTTTGAAATTTTAGTGAGATCAGCTAAGCGTTCAATTGAGAGATTTTTATATTCACGAATCTCTTTTAATATTACTCCAGAGAACTCGCTAGTAGTCTCAATCTTGTGCTCCATATCTTCATCAACTGAGTAATCAAGATTAAATCTATTTTCAACAATCTTTTTTGAAATATTAGTACGCGAAATATTTAAGCGGTGCTGGTCCTCCGTTGCGCGTTCATGCATACCTTCTGCTTCAGCAATGGTTGGGGTATCTCTTCCATATAATGAGCTAGAATTTGGTTTTATTCCATGTGCCAGGTCATATTCACGCCTTTTTCTAGGGCTAGATAAAATAAAGTATGCTTCTTCAATTTTCTCCATCATCTCCTGACATTCTGCAGCGGGTAAGATTGAGTATACGGCAGGGTTATCGTGAGTATAGGCACTTTTTACTTTCATATATTGGTTATGAATTTCTTGCAGTGTTGATCTTGGTGAAACTTCTAATATTTCATAATAGGTGGTAATCTCTTCGCGAGAGGGTTCTTCAGTATTATTTTCGTCCATGCTTTACTCCTTGCCTCAGCTCTCAATTAATAAGTGCTGTACAATTCTATCAAAATTTACAACTAATGAGGAGTTAGGGTACTCCATCAGTAGTGGTTTTCTTTTTTTAACACTCTGCCAAACCGTTGAGTCATATTCTAGATGTCCCACATAATCGAGGGAAATACCAAAATATTTCTTACAAATAATTTTCATCGAGTGGCCTATGTCAGCATCTGATTGGGTTCTTACTTGATTTATAATTAGTTTAGGCTGGAGCTTATTAATTTCGAATTTTAATTTTTTAGCAGCGTCCGGGTTTACTTGTCTGACCTGTTCAATTAGATCAACAGGCAGTAGATTTGATGTTAACTTAGAATTAATTACTTTATCTAAAATTGGTCCAATTTCTAATAGTTCTTCTACCATTTTCAATTTACGGTGATATATAGACTTGATAAAACGGTAGGTATTTTCAATTGATGTTGGCTCTGGAAGGGAA
>DAOWEO010000003.1 GCA_030638415.1 Bdellovibrionales bacterium
AATCTCACACATTAGCCACGACTACTCACACAAAAGTGAAACTCTAAATCTTACTCAAAAACTTGATTTAAAATCTTTATCAGAACTCCCCTCTAGCAGAGAAAATATGGTGACTTCAATTGATATCTCTCCTAAAGGAGATCGACTCACTCTTTTAACTTATGGGTATGCCTTGGAATTTCAAATTAATAATGATTACACTCTTGATCTAAGCAGTTATACCTACATTGACCTTTTCAACCTTCCTCAGCAAGAGTCCATTACATATGGCAATAATGGAGATGAAATTTTCTATTCAACAGAGACTCATGGAAACCTAAAAACACCTATTTATAGACTAAATCTACTATAACTTTTTCAGCTTATTAGCTTCTTCTTGCTACTTTTTTTCTAAAAGAGTAAGAAGTAAGCAACTATTCAAACTAAGGTTTTCAGATGAAATTACAACTACCTATCTCCATTCTATTATTAACATTTTCTCTATCTGTTTTTGCCTCTCCCACCTCAAGAACTAATATTTCAAATAGTTCTAAAATGATGAAAAATAAAATTACTGGCCCTCTTTCAGGAGTAATGGGAATTGTTGTTCCTGAAGAGAAAGCTATTTTAATTTATAAATTTGAACAGACAAAAAAAAATGAATTTTATTCAGGCAGTGATGCTGCCATCTCTAAAATGAAATCAGATTTCAACTATCAAGTAGAGGCTCATAATATTGGACTTCGATATGGAATTGCAAAGCGTCTAGAGTTAAAGCTTGTAGCAAATGTTTATAAAAAAGAACTCTCTTATACAGGTAAGAAGCCAGCTGCTTCAAAAATGGCAACTGGTGGAAAAAAACCTGGATCAGGAATGGGTCAAGGAAACCAAAGTGGTCAAACTTCAATGATGCCTGCTATGACAACTTTTAACTATGATGAAAAGAGCTCTGAGCTTGGAGATACATCTTTTTTTACAAAATACCAGATCGCTGCTCCAGTTTATGGTAACCCATATTTTCTTTCTGCAAGTCTAGGAGTGAAACTTCCTACCGGAGAGACGACTCTAACATCAGATGATGGGAAGTATCTTCCATGGATGCTCCAAACTAGTAGTGGAAGTTTTGATGGGATTGCAGAATTTGCTTTTACAAAAAAAGGACATTTTTTACGTTTTGATGCCGGAATTAGAAGTTTTCTTCCAACTGAAGGCGATCGTGGCTTTAAGGGTGGAAAGAAACATATCTTAAGTGTTTTTATTAACTCAAAACTTAGCCAACTTATTGATCTTGGAGTTGGATCAACGTATAGAGTTATGGAAAAAAATAGTATCAATAATATTCTCCAAGATAACTCTGGAGGGAAATTTCTCTACCTAACTCCAACACTTAGCCTAAAGCTCAAAAACAGAGCTCAAATCTCGCTTGCAGCCTCATACCTTGTAAGTAGAGATGTTAATGGAATGGCACCTTCTGAGGATTATCAATTACAAACTAAACTTTTGACTTTCTTTTAAATATAAATGAACCTTTTCTTAGTAATTTATGTCTAACAAAAAGTAGACCTCACTTTAATAAGGATTCATTTTGAGTAACAAAAAATTAAATATAACTCTTCTATTTATTTTAACCTCATTTGCAGTCATCATTTTCTCTTTTTACTCCACAAAGATTTGGAGTGAAAAGAAAGAAGAAATAACAGCAACTCATAATCTTTTATTTAAAACAGAGATGACTCTTGAAGAAGTTTCAAAGAAAAATAAGATACCTTCTAAAGTTATCCTCTCTGCTTTTCAATTTACATCCCCAAGCAAACTTACACTAACACTGGGCGAAACCGGAATGTCCCTAGAGCAGGCTAAAGTAAAAATTGTCAAACGATTTGCTCTCTACGAAGAAAATCAGACTAAAAACTGGTTTAAGATTCCTCTTAAATTTCTTTTATGGTTCGGTTTTATGTTCATTGTTTATAGAGAACTTAAAAATAGAACAATGACTCCAAAAAGAAGAAAGATTTATTATATTTTAGGTTTTATTATTTTTGGGATTATTCTTGGAGCTGACCCAAGTCCTATGGGAACAGTAAAAGATGCCATCACTCTTTACGGTGAAAAGCATGTTTTCTTTGCACCTAGAATGGTCGCTCTTGTTATTTTTCTTCTTACAGTCTTTCTTGTTAATAAGATGATCTGCTCGTGGGGATGTCAGTTTGGTGCTGTTCAAGATTTTATTTTTAGGTTAAATCGAAATAAAAAAGATAGCAGAGGAATAATTAAACAATACAAAATTCCTTTTACACTTACTAATGGTTTTCGAATTGCTTTTTTTATCACTTTCACAATTTTAGCATTTATGATTCCTTTTGACATCGTCTCTGCCATTGATCCTTTCAAAATGTTTAAACCACAATTTCTAACTATTTTCGGTTCTATTTTTCTTACTATCATGCTTGTTAGTAGTCTTTTTATCTACCGCCCATGGTGCCATCTTTTTTGCCCTTTTGGATTGACCGGGTGGATTGTGGAAAAATTTAGTTGGTTCAAAATACAGGTGGACTATGACAAGTGTGATGGATGTCTTGCTTGTGAAAAAGCATGTCCTTCATTTGCAATGGAAGGTATTCTCAGACAAGAACAGACCATACCAGACTGTTTTGCCTGTGGAAGCTGTATTGAGATCTGTCCCGACAATGCAATTAGCCTTTCTGTTGGAAAAAGAACAGCTCCTCCCAAGGACCACTTTAAAAAATAGTCTTTAACGAAGATAACACTCTAATTTCACGTTGTTTTATTTACTTAGATCTTTATCATCTTGAATCGATACGTACAGTAGTGGTAAAATAGCTTAACTGTTATTTCAGAGCTGCACGTTACCTCAACTAGTTTTCTAACCCTTTTTATTTTCTTAGATCAATTGTTTAAAACTTTTTTCCTAAAAGGTAAAGTTATGGGTAATGAAGATATTCTTATAGATATTCTAGCCATCTTGGCAGCTGCTGTAGTTATTGTTCCCGTTTTTAAACGTTTTCGAATTGGCAGTATTTTAGGATATCTAGTTGCGGGTGTCTTTCTTGGGCCATGGGGATTGGCCATCATTACAAATATTGAAGAGATGCAACAAATTGCAGAATTTGGTGTTGTTTTTCTTCTATTTATCATTGGTATAGAGCTTAAACCATCTCGACTATGGCTTATGCGCCATACAATTTTTGGCTTGGGGCTAGCACAAGTTTTAATTACAGGATCACTCATTTCATCAATTGCTCTCCTATTTAACCAACCACTAACGATTTCAATTATTATCGGTTTTGGTTTATCCCTATCATCAACAGCTTTTGGATTACAAATTTTAACTGAAAAAAGCCAACTGGGATCACATTCAGGACGAAATGCATTTTCAGTTTTACTTTTTCAAGATCTTGCAGCAATCCCACTTTTAATGCTTGTCTCATTTTTTGCAAAAGAGAGCTCTATTGTTCAAGGAATTGAACTTGCTATACTTGAAACTCTTGTCACCATTGCTGCTATTTTTTTGGTTGGTCGATTTCTAATTAATCCAATTTTACATCAAGTTGCTTCAAGTAATAATAGTGAACTTTTTACTGCAGCAACCCTGCTTCTTATATTAGGAATCTCTTGGTTAACTGATCAGGTTGGCTTATCGATGGCCCTAGGTGCTTTTCTCGCAGGGCTTATGCTTGCTGATTCAAATTATCGCCACCAAATTGTTGCCGATATCCAACCATTTAGAGGTATTTTATTAGGTCTCTTTTTTATGGGCGTTGGAATGTCCATTAATTTTGGGTTACTAAAAACCTCTTGGGCTTTGGTTTTACTACTTGTATTTAGCCTTATCATTATTAAAATTATTGTTCTCTGGGCTTTGTGCAGAGTTCTCAAAGCCAACAATAATGACAGTATCCATACATCTCTTATTCTTTCACAGAGCGGAGAATTTGGATTTGTTATTTTTAGCCTTGCCGCAATGAATGGAGTCATAACAAGCGATCTCTACCAGATTCTTGCTCTCATAATTGCTCTAACAATGGTTAGTACCCCTTTGATGGCCTATATTTCTCAACGCTTCACCATTCATCCTTATATGAAAGATAATCCCCACCATATCAGAGACAGAGATCAGGATAGTGACAATAGATTTATTATTATTGCAGGTTTTGGCCGTGTTGGAAGACGAGTGGCAAAAACCCTCAAGGAGGCTGATACAAAATACCTTGCTCTTGATAGAAATCCTGAACGAGTTGCGTGGGCAAGAAAAAATAAATTTGATGTTTTTTACGGAGATATACTAAGAGGTAATGTCTTGAAAGCTGTAGGCATTGATAATGCGAGTATGATTGTTATTGCTCTTGATAATCCAAAACACATTAAACATTTAGTTAAAATTATCAGGCAGAGATACCCAGATATTCCAATACTGGCAAGAGCTAAAGATCGGAAACATAGTGAAGAGCTTCGGGAGCTTGGTGTTTCTATTGCAATTTCAGAACTTTTTGAAACGGGCCTTCAACTAGGGAGTGCTGTTTTAGAAGCAAAAGGGATTGAAGAGAGTGAGATCCAAAATCTTCTCCACAATATAAGAGAAAGTTACTATAAAAAGAATAAGTTTGATTAATTTTGTCATTTTCTATTGAAAGTTTCTTATCTATCTTAGAAAATAGAGACTATGAAACAAGTTATTGAAATACCACTTATTCATCTTCTTATTAGTTTACTACCCCTCTTAATTATTGGGATTATTTTTTATAGATGGAAGCTCGATTGGAAAAATCTTTTCTACGCGACATTACGCATGTTATCTCAACTTCTCATTATTGGTTATTTTTTGACTTCAATTTTTAATCAATCAAAAATTGAAGTTACAATCTTAATTCTTCTATTCATGCTTCTTATATCAAGCTGGATATCTCTTTTTAGTATTAGAGAAAATAGAAAAGATAATCTTCTAAATGCTTTTATTTCTCTATTATTTGGGGCACTTCCCATTCTACTTTTAGTCGTTATTTTTGTTATCCCTTCGATGAGTTGGTATTCACCCTCATTTATTATCCCCATAGCAGGAATGGTCTTTTCAAACTCGATGAATACCATCAGCCTATCAGCGGAGCGTTTTAGAAAAGAATCAAAAGATAATCCCTATTTAAAAGCAAAACAAATAGCACTCTCTGCTGCACTTATTCCACAAATTAATAGTTTTATGGCAGTAGGACTTGTAGCACTTCCAGGTATGATGACAGGACAAATTTTATCAGGAATTTCCCCTCTAATTGCTGTACGATACCAAATTGTCGTCATGAGTATGGTACTAGGTGGTGGAGGTAT
>DAOWEO010000008.1 GCA_030638415.1 Bdellovibrionales bacterium
AGAAGGAACAGAGATGATCATGCCTGGTGATAACACATCATTTAAGGTTAAGTTGATTACAACTATTGCAATGGAAAAAGGTCTCCGTTTTGCAATCCGCGAGGGTGGTAGAACAATTGGAGCTGGTACAGTTTCTGAGATACTTGATTAATTTGAAAAAAAAGCTAAAATAATGAAAAAAATGTAAAAAAAACGAATAAAAAGAGGGAAGGCCCTTGACAAGGGCCTTGGACTTCTTTAAATAGAGTGATCATTATATTTTATAAAAAAAGAAAGTGAAGAAGGGAATTTGATGAAATCGACAAAGTTAAGAATAAAGTTGAGAGCATATGATTATAAGTTATTAGATAATTCAGTTAATGAAATTATTCAAACAGCTAAAGATACAGGTGCTCGTATTGCTGGTCCAATCCCTTTACCAACAGAAATTAATAAGTTTACTGTACTTCGTGGACCACATAAAGATAAGAAATCAAGAGAACAATTTGAAATGCGAACTCACAAGAGGCTCGTAGATATAATAGACCCTACTCAGCAAACCATTGATAGCCTAATGAAATTAGACCTATCTTCAGGTGTTGATGTAGAAATTAAGTATTAATTAAAGGTTATTTGCTAATATAAATGTCAATAACCATGTACGCATCCCTGAAAGAACAGGGTGATGCTGTGGAGGATGAATGTCAGAAGAAACTAATTCAGTTGATCTTGAAACAATCTACGCCATAAAAGCAGGAATGACTCGCATTTTCGATGAAAATGGGAAGCATGTTCCAGTTACTGTGGTAAAACTCGTATCTAATGTTATTTCTCAGGTAAAGACTCAGGAAAAAGATGGGTATTCAGCTTATCAAGTTGCCTATTATGAAAAGAGAGAAAAACTAGTTCCAAACCCAATCAAAGGGCATCTAAAAAAAGCTGGAGTTGATAAAACTTTCGCACGCTTTGCAGAAATTAAGACTGACGCAAGTGTAGAACTTTTAGGTAAGGAAGTAACTTATGGTGCTTTCGCTAACAAATCTTTTGTTGATGTATCTGGAGTATCTAAGGGTAAAGGTTTCCAAGGAGTTATGAAACGATTTAACTTCTCAGGTGGACCTGCAGCTCACGGATCTAAATTTCACCGTACAACAGGTTCTATTGGTCAACATACTGATCCAGCTCGTGTTGTTAAAGGTAAGAAGATGCCAGGACATATGGGTGCAAAGAAGAAAACAATTCAAAACTTAGAAGTTGTAGATGTTAATTTAGAGAAAAACTTTATGCTTATCAAGGGATCAGTACCTGGGGCAAAAAATGGTTTTATTAAAATTAGTAAAGCAATTAAGAAATAAGTGAGAGGATAAAATGGCAGATATAACAGTATTAAATAGTAAGTTTGAAAATGCAGGGTCACTATCTGTGAACGTTGCATTAGAATCAGACAATATTAATGTACCGGTTGTTCACTCCGTTGTTAAAGCAACTTTGGCTGGAAGACGTCAAGGTAATGCTTGTACAAAAACAAGAGGACTTGTTTCAGGTGGAGGTAGAAAACCTTTTAAGCAAAAGGGAACAGGCCGTGCAAGACAAGGTTCAACTCGTGCTCCAATTCAGGTTGGTGGTGGAACAGCATTTGGCCCACGTACACGTAGCTATGACCAAAAGATGAATAAGAAAGTTGTCCTCAAGGCAATTCAGTCAGTTTTGGCTGATAAGTTTCAAGCAGGAAAATTAACTGTTGTTGAAACAATTGAGTCAACTGGTAAAACAAAAGATATGCATACACTTTTAAATGGAAAAGGCTTATTACCTGCACTGATTGTTACTGCAGATAAAAATAGCCCAGCATTAAGAGCGGTTAAGAATCTTCAATATGGTAAAGGTTTAGCAGTTGAAGGGTTTAGCGTTTATGAAGCTGTAAAGTTTGAAAATTTAGTTATCGAAAAAGCTGCTTTAGAGAAGTTGCTTGAGAGATTGGGGTAAATCGTTATGGCACAATTAGAGAATATTCTAAAGAAACCGCTTATCACTGAAAAAGTTAGCAAAGGGACTGAAAAATTCAATCGCTATGCTTTTGTTGTTGAGCTAAAAGCTAACAAGTACCAAATTAAGCAAGCTGTTGAAACTCTTTACAACGTTAAAGTTCTTGCAGTTAGAACTAATATTACTCCAGGTAAAACAGTTCGAGCTGGTAAGTCAGTAAAGAAGACTTCAAAGTTTAAGAAAGCTTTTATTGAATTGGCTGAAGGTCAAACAATTGAGTTTTTTAAAGGTATTTAATTAATTAGATATAATTAGAGGTAGATATGGCAATACAAAAATTTAATCCAACAACTCCTTCATTAAGACAGATGGTAGTTGTAACAAGTGAAGGTTTAGACAAGATTAAACCTCTTAAGTCTTTGACTGCTCCAATGAAGAGAAGTTCAGGACGAAATAATGCGGGACGAATTACTGTTCGTCGTCGTGGTGGTGGAGCAAAAAGAAGATATAGAGTTATCGATTTTAAAAGAAATAAATTTGATATCCCAGCAAATGTTCAAGCGATTGTTTATGATCCAAATAGGACATGTCACATTGCACTTTTAGCTTACCTTGATGGAGAGAAGAGATATATTCTTGCTCCAGCAACTTTAAAAGTTGGTGATCAGGTTATTTCATCTGAAACAGCAGATATTAAAAATGGTAACTCAAAGTTACTTAAAAATATTCCGGTTGGTACTTTAGTTCACAATGTTGAGTTAAACCCAGGTGCCGGCGGACAATTTGCAAGATCTGCAGGTTCTTCTGTTCAGGTTATGGCTAAAGAAGGAAAAACTATTCTTCTTAGAATGCCATCTGGTGAAGTTCGTAAAGTACGCGAAACTTGTCGTGCAACAGTTGGTTCTGTTGGAAATGCTGAGCATGAGCAAAGAGTGCTTGGAAAAGCTGGAAAAGCAAGACATTTAGGTAGAAGACCTAAAGTTCGTGGTGTTGTTATGAATCCAGTTGATCACCCACACGGTGGTGGTGAAGGAAGAACTTCTGGTGGACGTCACCCTGTAAGTCCATGGGGAATGCCAACAAAAGGTTACAAGACAAGAAAGAACAAACGAACAGATAAAAATATTGTTAAAAGACGCAAATAATAGCGGTTAGTGGGAGAAGAGCATGACTCGATCATTAAAAAAAGGTCCATTTGTTGATGACCATTTATTAAAAAAAGTACTTAAGGCGAAAGAAGAGTCTAAGGGGAACAAAGTTATTAAAACTTGGTCTCGTAGATCAACTATCGTTCCTGAGTTTATTGGATTAACTTTTGCTGTTCATAACGGAAGAAAGTTTGTTCCTGTATACGTATCTGACAACATGGTTGGGCATAAGCTAGGCGAGTTTTCAATTACTCGTACATTTTATGGGCATGGCGCAGATAAGAAGAGAAAGTAAATTGTTGTTAATTTAAACGAGTGAGAGGGCAGTATGGCCATAATGGTAAAAAACCGAAAAGTTGGGATCGCACCTAGAAAAGTTAGACAGGTATGTGACCAAATTAGACGAAAGAAAGTTTCTGATGCGATGAAGATCTTGAGATTCAGTGGAAAAAAAGAGATCTCTGTTGTTTTAGGAAAATTAATAAATAGTGGTTTAGCAATCGCTTCAGATTCAGGTAAGTATGACCTAGACAATCTAGTTGTACATACGATCAAAGTTGATGAGGGTCAAACTCAAAAAAGAATTAGACCTAGAGCTCAAGGTCGTGCGTTTAGAATTAGAAAAAGATCTAGTCATATTACAGTTGAACTAAAAGAAGCATAGGGAAGGATATATGGGACAGAAAGTACATCCATACGGATTTAGACTTGGTTATATTAAAACTTGGCAGTCAAATTGGTACGCAAAAGAAAATTATGCAACCGCTCTTCATGAAGATATTCGCATTAGAGCTTATATTGAAAAAGCAATGAAGAATGCATCAGTTTCACGTACAGAGATTTCAAGAACTTCTGATCAGGTAAAGGTTACTGTATATACAGCTAAGCCAGGTATCGCGATTGGAAAGAAAGGTGCTGGAATTGATAAGATTCGTAAGGATCTGAAAAAATTAATTGCTGGAACAATTATTTTTAATATTGCAGAAGTTAAGAAACCTGATGCTGATGCAAAGTTAATTGCTGAAAACATTGCTCATCAACTTGAAAAGCGAGTTGCTTTCAGACGTGCAATGAAAAAAGTGATGCAGTCTGCTTTTAGAAGTGGAGTTAAAGGTATTCGAATTCGTTGTGCTGGTCGACTTGGTGGAGCTGAGATGGCAAGAGCAGAAGGTTATACAGAGAGAAAAGTACCACTTCATACACTTCGCGCAGATATTGATTACAATACTGCTGAAGCTCACACTACATATGGACTTATTGGTGTGAAAGTATGGGTTTACAAGGGCGAAATATATAAATAATAGGGGTTTACGATGCTATCACCGAAAAAAGTAAAATGGCGTAAGCCACAGACGGGAAGAATGAAAGGTCAGGCTTACCGTGGAAATACTATAACATATGGAGAAATTGCTTTGCAAGCGACAGAATGTGGGTATATTACCAACAGACAAATTGAAGCTGCTCGTATTGCAATGACTCGTAAGATTAAACGTGGCGGTCAGGTTTGGATTAAAATTTTTCCAGACAAGCCTCTTACGAAGAAGCCTGCTGAAGTAAGACAAGGAAAAGGAAAGGGACCTGTTGATAAATGGGTTGCTGTTGTAAAGCCTGGAAGAGTTTTATTTGAGATTGCTGGAGTAGAAGTTGATTTAATGAAAGAGGCTCTTATGCTTGCAAAATATAAGCTTCCGATTAAAACAAAGATTATTTTAAAAGAAACAGCTGAATAAGCGAGGATATTATGTTGAAGATAGAAGATATCAAAAAGCTTGATAGCAAAATGATTGACTCAAAGATTACTGAGTTAAGAAAAGAGTTATTTGAGATGAGAATGCAAAAAGTTTCTGGTGGAATTGAAAAGCCTCATAGAAAAAAAGATCTTAAAAAAGATATTGCAAGGTTACTAACAGTTAGAAATGTTGAGGGTGCATAATGAGTACACAAGAATCGAAGAGTTTTAAAAGAAAACTAGTTGGAACTGTCGTAAGTGATAAAGCGACACAGACAATTGTCGTAAGCGTTACAAGACGTTATAAGCACGCTCTTTATAGTAAATTTGTTCATGATTCAAAAAAATATCATGCGCACGATATTAAAGAAGTGGCAAAGATTGGAGATAAAGTTCAAATTATCGAGTCAAAGCCATATTCTAAGTTAAAGAGATGGGAATTAGTTAAAGTATTATAAGAAGAAAGGGTTAGGAGTTAGCCATGATACAAATGCAATCAAAGCTTGAAGTAGCAGATAATTCAGGCGCAAAAATAGTTAAGTGTATAAAAGTTCTCGGTGGATCAAAGAGAATGAGTGCTGGTGTTGGTGACACAATTGTTGTTGCTGTTCAACAAGCACTTCCAAATGGAAAGATCAAAAAAGGTGATGTTAAGAGAGCGGTAATCGTTAGAACAACATACCCAATTTGTCGTGACGATGGATCTTATATCCAGTTTGACAAAAACAGTGTAGTTCTTTTAAACGCAAATGAAGAGCCTGTTGGAACCCGTATTTTTGGGCCAGTGGCACGTGAGTTAAGAGGGAGAAATTTTACAAAGATTTGTTCACTCGCTCCTGAAGTATTATAAGGTTGGTATTGAGATGCAAAAATTAAAAGTAGATGATGAAGTTATAGTTGTTGCTGGTCGTGATAAAGGTAAGAAGGGAAAAGTTAAATCTTTAAACTTTAAAACCAAGACTGCAATTGTTGAAGGCGTTAATATGGTTAAGAAAACAGTTAAGCCAACTCAGGAAGCACCAGATGGTGGGATAACTGATAAGGAAGCTGTGATCAGTATTAGTAATATTGCAGTTGTTAGTCCAAAAACGAGTGGTGCTACACGAGTACGAATTGAAGAGAAAGATGGGAAAAAGGTAAGAGTCGCTGTTAAATGTGGAAGCGTTCTTAATTAACCGAGGTTGAAGTAATGTCCAGATTAAAAGAAAAGTACAACAAAGAAATTAAAAAGAATTTAATGGAGAAGTTTGGTTATAAAAATATTCACCAAGTTCCTGCATTAGAAAAAATCGTTGTTAACTGTGTAACCAAAGATTGTGTTACTAACGGTAAGATGGTTGATAGTATTGTAGCTGACCTTGCTGCGATTACAGGTCAAAAACCTGTTGTTGCAAGAGCAAGAAAGTCTATTGCGACATTTAAGTTAAGAGAAGGTATGCCGATTGGTGCTTCTGTTACTCTTCGTGATAGTACAATGTATGAATTTCTTGATCGTTTAGTAAATATTTCATTGCCACGTGTTCGTGACTTTAGAGGCGTCTCTTCTAAGGCATTTGATGGTCGTGGTAATTATGTTCTTGGGATGAAAGAGCAGATTATCTTTCCTGAAATTAACTATGACAAGATTGATAAAATTAGAGGTTTGGGAATTTCAATTGTAACGACCGCAAAAAATAACGAAGAGGGGAAAGAGCTTCTTTCTCAATTCGGAATGCCTTTTAAAAAATAAACGAGGAATATTAAGATGGCAAGATTAGCAAAGATTGTAGCAGCAAAAAGAACACCAAAGTTTAAAGTTAGACAACGTAATCGTTGTGAGGTCTGTGGAAGACCACGTGGCTTTTTACGAAATTTTAAATTATGTAGAATATGTTTTAGACAGTTATCTCTTCAGGGTATGATTCCTGGAATAACTAAGTCTAGTTGGTAATAGAGGAGACTTCGCCATGATGACAGACCCAATAGCAGACATGCTAACACGAGTGAGAAATGCGATTAGAGCGGGACATGATAGAGTTGAGTTTCCAGCAAGTAAGAGCAAGGCAGCGATTTGTAAAGTTTTAAAAGAAGAGGGATATATCCGTTCTTTCAAAATTATAGCAAAAAGTGCCAGTGATATTAAAGTAAGAGTTCTTTTTAAAGAGAATGCAATAGTTGGAATTCAGAGAGTTTCAAAGCCTGGTCTTAGACAGTACAGAGGATTCGGCGACATGCCACGAGTTCTTAGTGGACTTGGTATTTCAGTTGTATCAACATCAAAAGGTGTAATCTCTTCAAGAGCAGCAAAAAAATTAAAAGTTGGCGGAGAAGTTCTCTGCAATGTTTGGTAGGAGTTTATTATGTCACGAGTTGGAAAACAACCAGTAGTAATTGTTGATAAAGTTGACGTAACTGTTAATGGCGCAACCGTTATCGTAAAGGGGCCAAAAGGGCAACTTGATTATACGTTTACTGATAAAGTAAAGATTGAGAAGAAGGATAAAGAAGTTATCATTACTCCTGTTGATCAGAGTAAAGAGAGTCGGTCTTTATGGGGAACAACTAGAACTGTTATTAATAATATGGTTGTAGGAGTTTCAACAGGATTTGTAAAAGGATTAGAGTTTAATGGAGTTGGTTATAAAGCAGTTGTTAAAGGTGATACAATTGTTTTAAATCTTGGTTACTCACATCCAATTAACTACAAGCTTCCAGAGGGAGTTGGTGCAAAAGTTAATAAGAATACAATTGAAATAAGTGGTGCTAATAAAGAACTTGTTGGTTTTGCAGCAGCTAAAATTAGATCATTCAGACCACCAGAGCCATATAAAGGTAAAGGTGTTAAATATACTGATGAGCATATTATTAGAAAAGCTGGTAAATCAGGTGGAAAAAAATAGTAGGATAAAGATATGAGAAAACCAATTAGAAAAGTAAAAAATGCAAAAATGGCCCGTAAGCTTAGAAGAAAGCTTAATATTAGAAAAAGGGTTATGGGAACTGCTGACAGACCAAGAGTTTGTGTAACAAAGTCAAATAAGAATATTAGAGTTCAGGTTGTAAATGACCTTGAAGATCATGTTCTTTTCTCTGTTCAAACTTTTGGAAAAGGTGCTGTTGCCGCTGCTAAGGCAAATAAAGAAGGTGCAAAACTTATAGGAGCGGAAGTTGCTAGTAAGTTAAAAGAAAAAAATATTGATGTGGTTGTTTTTGACAGAAATGGAAATACTTATGCATCACTTATTGGAAGCTTAGCAGATAGTATTAGAGAAAACGGTATTAAACTTTAGTAGAGGGTTAGCATGAGCGAAGAAAATAAAGAAGTTAAAGAAAACATCGAAGCAGCTGCAGAAGTTGTAGGGAAGAAAAAACCAGCTCCTAGAAAAAGAGCTCCTAGAAAGCCTCAGCAACAAACAGGTGATCCTGATATGGAAGAGCGTGTTGTTAATGTTGCCCGTGTTGCCAAAGTTGTTAAAGGTGGACGTCGTTTTTCTTTCTCTGCACTAATGGTAGTTGGAGACAAGAAGGGTAATGTTGGATACGGACTAGGAAAAGCAAAAGAAGTTCCTGAAGCTATTAGAAAAGCAACACAGGACGCTAAGCGAAAAATGATCCATGTTCCAATTGAAAAAGGGACTATTCCTCACGTAATTCTGGGTGAGTATGATGCCGGTAAAATTTTATTTAAGCCAGCAGCAGAAGGTACAGGAGTTAAAGCAGCAGGTGCTTGTCGTTCAATTTTAGAACTTGCAGGTGTTAAAGATGTGTTAACTAAATCATTAAGAGGTAATAATCCTCACAATATTGTAAAGGCTACTTTTCACGCTCTAAAATCTCTTCGTTCAGGAGAAGAAATTGCTAAGCTTCGTGGAATTGATGCAAAAACAGTTAGACTTAAGTAGTTGAGGTAGATATGTCAGATAAAATTACAGTGAAATTGAAAAAAAGTACAATTACTTGTACTGAGAAACAAAAAGCTTGTGTTAGAGGTCTTGGATTAAGAAAACTTAATACTCAGAAAACTCTTGAAAATACACCAGCAGTTCGTGGCATGATTAAGAAAGTTATTCATTTGCTAGAAATCAAAGAGTAGGGTGAGAAATGTTAAAGTTAAATAATTTACAAAGTCCGAAAGGATCTCATACAAATATTAAGAGAATTGGTCGTGGACAAGGTTCGGGACAAGGAACGCAAGCCGGTAAAGGTCACAAAGGGCAAAATGCTCGTAGTGGTGGTGGTGTTCGTCCAGGTTTCGAAGGTGGAGCATTACCTCTATACATGAAACTTCCAAAACGTGGATTTAAGAATGCACCTTTTAAGAAAGAGTATGCTGTTGTTAACCTTGAGCTACTAGAGTCAAAACTAGATGCAGGTAAAGTAACAAGAGAACTTTTAATTGAAAAAAGGTTGCTCAACGGGCATGATAAGAGACGTTTAATTAAAATCCTCGGCGTTGGTGAAGTTTCAAAAGCTTTTGAATTTATTGGAATTGATAAATTTTCCAAAAAAGCAAAAGAAGCGATTGAAAAAGCTGGCGGCGTAATTACAAAAAAGGACTAATAGATGTCATCTGCTCAAGGAAAACTTGACGACCTCAAGAAGAGAATAATTTTTACATTTTTGTTGCTAGTAGTTTTTAGGTTTGCAGCTCAAGTTCCTGTTCCGGGTGTGGACGGTTCAGCATTGCAGGCTTATTTCTCAGAGTCGGGTGGAGGTCTTTTTGACCTTATTAACACTTTCAGTGGAGGAGCTTTTAAGCGTTTCTCTATTATTGCTCTTGGAATCATGCCTTATATTACAACTTCTATTATCTTTAGTTTACTTGGAGAAGTAATTCCTCAAGTGAAAGAGTTACAAGAAGATGCTGAGGGGCAAAAGACTATCCAAAAATGGACCAGATATGCAACAGTTATTCTTTGTTGCGTTCAGGGCTATGGTATGGCCGCAGTTTTTGAAAGTTTTAAAAGTCCAGGTCAAATACCTGTTATTCCAAACCCAGGAATGTTGTTTAAAATGACAACAATGATTACTCTAGCCGGTGGGACGATGTTTCTTCTATGGTTAGGGGAGAGAATTACTGAGTATGGTCTGGAAAATGGTGTATCATTGATTATCTTTGCTGGTATTGCGGTTGCGTTACCGTCTGAAATTTTACAAAAAATTACACTTTACCAAAACGGTGAGATGAAGGGATTTACTCTTTTACTGTTCTTTTTGGTTATTTTGTCTGCTTTTTATGTGGTGACTTTCATAGAAAAGTCAGTCAGGAGTATACCCGTTCAGTATGCAAAGAAAGTAGTCCATAATCGTGTATATGGTGGAGCTCAAACACTACCGATGAGAGTTGATACTGGTGGAGTTATGCCTCCTATTTTGGCATCGTCACTACTTGCGGCACCAGCTACTTTTGCTAGTTTTGTTGCTGCTGATAGTATTTTTAAACCTTATATGGACGTAATTCAACAGTCATTATATCCAGGGCAGATTTTATTTAATATTCTTTATGGCCTGCTAATTGTATATATGACTTATTTTTATGCACCAATTCAGTTTAAGACAAAAAATATTGCAGAGATGTTACAGAAAAATAATGCATTTATCCCAGGTATTAGACCGGGTGTTAAGACTAAAGAATTTTTAAATTATATTTTAGATAGACTTTCGTTTTTTGGATCTCTGTATCTAATCTTTGTATGTATCGTTCCAACTCTTATTACAGGTAATCAAACTCGCTTTGGTGGTACCGCAATGCTGATTTTAGTAAGTGTTGCCGTCAGAGTACTTATGAACGTTCAAACCTTTCTCTATGCTGATAAGTACCAAAATGCTTATAAAGCTAAAGGGAAGTACAATGGGGCAAGCAGAAGGTTCTAATGAAAAAGCAAGTTATCCTATTTGGTGCTCCTGGTTCAGGAAAAGGTTCTCAAGCTAAGTATTTAGTTAAAGAGTATGGCTTTAAGCACCTTTCAACAGGTGATATCTTACGAGCTGAAGTAAAAAAGGGAACTGACCTTGGTGTTAGAATTGCGGGAAGAATTGAGAAGGGCGAGCTAGTTAGTGACGAGATTATTTTAGAGCTTTTGCAAGCGAATTTAGATCTTGATAATAATAGCTATATTTTTGATGGTTATCCTCGAAATCTTTCTCAAGCTCAAATATTATGTGAGAAGTTATTAGCAAATTATAATGTGATAGCAATATATTTTGATATAGATGTAAGTGTGTTGACTAAGCGAATTGTAAATCGTTTAGTATGTCCTGATTGTCAGGCTATATATAATAGGATTTCACACCCTCCTAAGCTAGGAGCTGTGTGCGATTATTGTCACGGACAGATTTATCAAAGAGCTGATGATAATGAAGAAACAGTAGTTAGTAGAATGAAGATATTTCAGGAGGTTACGAGTCCTGTACTAGATTTCTTTAAAGAAAAGGGTACGTTGCATACCATGAATGCTGCTGATGATTTTGACAATATTAGAGAAAGAATAAAAAAAGTATTAGATAACGTGTAAACAGAGTTTTTTTTATATATATCTTGCAAAGATGGCTAGATTCATATATATAAGCAAAACTCACTATTGGAAAAAAAAACGATATGGCAGATAGCGACAGTATAGAAGTTGAAGGTGAGGTTACGGAATTACTACCAAACACGAAGTTTCGGGTTAAGTTGTCAAATGGGCATTTCGTAACTGGCTATATTAGTGGAAAAATGAGGATGCATTATATAAAAATTCTTCCAGGTGACAAGGTTTTAGTGGAGGTTAGCCGCTATGATCTGACAAAGGGAAGAATTATATATCGCACGAAAGGTTAAAAGAGGAAGTAAATATGAAGGTTAGAGCATCTGTTAAGAAAATGTGTAAAGACTGTAAAGTTATTAAACGTAAAGGGGTTTTACGTGTTGTGTGTAAAGCGAACCCAAAACATAAACAAAGACAAGGTTAGTAGGAGTTAGTTATGGCGCGAATTATTGGTGTTGATATTCCACGAAATAAAATAATGAGAATTGCAATTAGAGCGATCTATGGTATCGGTGCACATGTTTCAGAACAAGTTCTAGAGAAGGCAGGGGTTAGTCCTCTTAAGAATTCTAATGAGCTAACTGAAGAGGAAGCACAGAAGATTAGAGCCGTTTTAGAATCGGATGACTATAATGTTGAAGGTGATCTTCGTAGAGAAGTTGGCTTAAATATTAAACGTCTTCGTGATTTAGGATGTTATAGAGGCATTCGTCACAGAAAAGGGCTTCCTGTACGAGGACAAAGGACTCATACAAATGCAAGAACTCGTAAGGGTAAATCTGTTGCGATCGCAGGAAAGAAATCTGTTAAACAAATGAAATAATAGGTAGAGGCTAGGGTTATGGTTAAGAAAGTTGTAAAGAAAAAAGTTAAAAAGAATATTGCTCAAGGTATTTGTCATATCCAAGCATCTTTTAATAATACAATTGTTACATTTACTGATACGCAAGGAAATGCAATTAGCTGGGCAAGTGCTGGCCAATTGGGATTTCGTGGGTCTAAAAAGTCGACTCCATTTGCCGCTCAGTCAGCATCTTTAGAGGCTGCAAAGGCTGCTCAGGAGCATGGACTAACAACTTGTGAAGTTAGAGTTAAAGGGCCTGGAGCTGGACGTGAGAACGCTATTCGCGCCTTGGTTCAAGCTGGATTAAGAATTACTGCAGTTTCTGATAGAAGTCCAATGCCACACAACGGCTGTAGACCTCCTAAGAAGAGAAGAGTTTAATTAATATATTATAGGTAAGAAAGGATATTATTATGGCACGTTATATTGGGTCAGTGTGTAAATTGTGTAGAAGAGAGGGCGAGAAGCTTTTTCTAAAAGGTAGTCGTTGTTATACTGATAAGTGTGCAATTGAGAGAAGACCTTATCCACCAGGACAGCACGGACAGAGAAGAACAAAAATTTCAGATTATGGAATTCAGTTAAGAGAAAAGCAAAAACTAAAAAGATTATATGGAATTCAAGAAAAGCAGATGCGTGGAATTTTTAGCCATGCTGCTCGTATGACTGGAGTAACAGGTGAAAACCTTCTTACCCTTCTTGAGCGTCGCTTTGATAATGTTATTTATAGAGTTGGTTTTGCAGCTTCAAGAAAAGAAGCAAGACAGATGGTAAAGCATTACCACTTTATGATCAATGGCAAGAAGGCTAATGTTCCTTCAATGTTATTATCTTCTGGAGATGTTGTTGAAATCGCTCCAAAATCAAAAGATGTTTCAAAAATTACAGGTGGACTAGAGGCTAATGCAATTAGAGAAGTTCCCGCTTGGATTGAAGTTGATAAAAATAGCTTAAAAGCTGTTGTTAGAGACTTACCGAAACGTGATGATGTTACTTCAATGATCGAAGAACGTCTTGTTGTTGAACTTTATAGTAAATAATTAAGCTTAAGGGGAATTACCTAATGGATATGTTTACAAAGAAAAATTGGACCAGTTTAATCAGACCTATTGCTCTTGATGCTGACGGCGGAAGAGATGAAGGTGGTTATGGAAAGTTTATTGCAAAGCCTCTTGAGAGAGGATACGGACAAACTCTTGGAAACTCTTTACGTAGAGTACTTTTATCATCACTTCAGGGTGCCGGTATTGTTGCTATAAAAATTGATGGTGTTGACCATGAATTTGGAACAATTAATAACGTAAAAGAAGAAGTATCAGAAATTATTTTAAACTTAAAAGAAGTTAAATTTACAATTTCTAATAAAGAAGACGTTGTTCTTGTTTTAGAAAAGACAGGAGAGGGTCCTGTTATTGCTAAAGATATTGAAGAAAGCTCTTCTATTAAGGTTTTAAATCCTGAGCATACTATTTGTAACATCTCATCTGGTGGAACTATTCGCATGGAGCTAATGGTTGCACGTGGTAAGGGATATGTTACAGCGTTAGATAATAAAGAGAATTTTGATCTACCAGTTGGTTGGATCTACCTTGATACTCTTTTTTCACCTGTTCAGCGTGTAAACTACAGTGTTACAAACTCTCGTGTTGGAAAGAGAACTGACTTTGATAAGTTAACTCTTGAAGTTTGGACGAATGCTGGGGTAACTCCTGAAGATGCAGTTGCTTACTCAGCTAAAATTTTACGTGATCAACTTGTTGTTTTCTTGAATTTTCAAGATAGTGATGAGGTTGTTGCTGTAGAGGCTAACAAGCCTGCTAAGTCAGCAACACAAACAAACTCTGCTTTTTTAAAGCCTGTTTCAGAATTAGAGCTTTCAGTTCGTTCTGCAAATTGTCTACAAAATGCAAATATTAAGTATATTTACGAGCTTGTTTCTAAGACCGAAGGTGAAATGTTAAGAACAAAGAACTTTGGGCGTAAGTCATTAAATGAAATTAAAGAGCTTTTAACTCAGATGGGTCTTGGTCTTGGAATGAAGATTGACAGTGTCATGAAAGAGATTGAAGAAATGAAAGAGGCTGAAGCCAAAAATTAGTAGAATCGGAAGTGGGGAGTTGCTGTTATGAGACATAATAAACATAAGTATAAGTTGGGAGTAGATCCTGCACATAGAAAATCAATGATGAAAAACTTAGCGTCATCGCTAATTGAGCATAAAAGAATTAAAACGACTAAAACTCGTTGTAAAGCTTTAAAGATTTTTGTAGAGAAATTAGTTACTATTGCTAAGGTTGATACTGTTGCAAACAGAAGACAAGCTTACAGAAAACTAAATAATAAAGATGCTGTTAAGTCTCTTTTTACAGAAGTAGGGCCAATGTTTAAGGAACGTAACGGTGGTTACACCCGTATCCTTAAACTTTCTGATGGTCGTGTTGGTGACAATGCGCAGATGGCTTATATCTCATTTGTTGATTAGAAAATAACTATTAAACACTTAAAATGGAGAGACCTTTTTGTGAGAGCAGAAAGGTCTTTTTTTGTATGAAGAAACATTTTATTATTGCGATCTCTTTTATTGTTCTGACGAGTGTTGTTTGGCTAACAGCCTCTTTTCAAAAAGCTAATATTTCAGTTAATTTATTAGATTTAGCTAGTTCTGGTCATTTTCCGACAGTAGTTGTGAAAAATCTTGCGGGAGAAAGTATTACACTTACTACTGGTACAAAAGGAACACTTATTCACTTTTGGGCAACGTGGTGTTCACCATGTTTGGCAGAGATGCCTGAGCTGTTAGAGTATTCTCACAAGCTACCAGTTGGTTATAAAGTATATATAATAGCTGGTAGTGATAAGCTGAAAGATGTTAAAAAATTTTTAAGTAAATTTAAGAAGCGTTCAGCAAATATTTCATTTCTATTTGATGAAAGTGGAGAGCAGATGAAAGCGATGGGAACTTTTAAACTACCTGAGACTTATATCTACAATTCTGCTGGCAAATTTATTTCAAAAATTCCAGGAGCCAACAACTGGAAAGTTTTTGCTCCTGATTTAGGCTTATAAAGGTTTGAACCAGCATAGCGGACGTACGCCATCAGTATCTCCATTTTGACGATTGCAGGTTCCAATATTAGGGTCAGTGTCACTTACTTCTACCTTGTGATTAACTTGGCATATTGCAGCTTGAGCATATGTATCTAGTCGGCATTGAGGTGTAGGATGCCACGGGTCTGTTTTTTCTACCTCCGACATATCAGGAGTATCCAGTAGTGGAAAATCTACATGACGGTATTCTGCAATTAAATTAGCCATGGTTTTGCCAGCCATGATTGAACGAATACAGAGTGCTGATTGCTTTTTGTCTGGATAAGCATCCATGCAATTTAATGATGCCCATACGGGAATGTCTTGCTCATTATCAGTCAAAAATTGAATATTGTCTTCTTGTTCAAAGAGTGTCCGAAAGCACTTTAGAGTTGCCCAGTAATCGGCTTGTCCCTCAAATGATACCCAGCGCTTGAAATATGTTGCTGATTTTGGAGCACCACCCAGATGGTGTCCCATCTCATGGCAAAGAACAAGGGCAAAGCCATCATAGTTAATCATAGGGTGTCTGGCTAAGCCTCCGAGTGCAGTTAGCTTCCAAATAGGTCCAATTCTTGAGGCATATGCATTGACTCTATTACTTTTCCATTTTGCTTTGATTTTAAATAGACCGCCTCGCTTATGGATTGTTTTTCTGTATGTCTTTTTTATTTTTTTTAAAAGTCCCTTAAACTGTTTTTTAGTGATATTTCCCTCTGCCATTGTAGACATTGGACTTGGCTCTTGTAAGAAATACGAGTGCTGCCAGTTAGTGGCATTAAGCGTAAAAGAGCAGACGTATAATGTAAGTGCTAAAAAAAATCTCATAAATACTCCCCAGATAATGACTTATTTTTACTTAGTGTATAGTAAAAGTAAATACACCAACCACCTGTTTTTACGTTCAAAAACTTGTAGGTTTAATTTTTATACAGTTGATGGTCACCGTTTTTAGACAATTTTTTCCGTTTAGTTATTTAAATGCATTTTTTTTATACATTTTATTAAAGAATTTAAAAATGTTGTCGAAAAGTTATACAGAAACATTAGCAGACTAAATGAGGAGCCTGTATGATTAACTGGGATGATATTGAACAATTACACGTGATAAATAAGCTGGAAGAGGTCCTACAGCAGTGGTTTGGAGTGGAGCTTTTTTATACAGATGGATTTGGTAAAATAAAAAGTAAACATAATCATAAAGATTTTGAATTTGAAAATCAGTTTTTTAAAGTACAGATGCAGCTTCCAGCTGGGCCAGCTATTTTAGACCAAACGATTGAAAATGTGATTGATACCTTTCATAAAGAGAAAAGAACATCTGGCTATTTTGATTCCGTATTTCCTCATGTGCGTGGAGTGGCGTCAATGATAGACATTGATGGTGAGACTGAGGGAGTGGTTTTTGCTTATCCATATATGCCCGATACGGCGACTAAGATAGAGATAGAAGATATTCGTTCTAAGCTGATAGAAAATGGAGCATCAAAAGAGGATGCACAGTTGGTTGTTGATAAGCTAAAAAGAACGAGTAATGTAGACAAGGGCTACTTACAGGAGCTTGTAGACATTGTCGCAGGAGAAGTGGCTACTTTTCATACAGAAATTAGTAAACGTGAAGATAGAATCCAAGAGTTAAACTCAGAGCTTGGAGATAAATATCGCTATCATATGATGGTAGGGAAATCCAAAAAGATGCAGCAGATTTACCGTCTTTTGGAGAGAGTATCTGCTTCAGATGCAAGTATTATGGTTCAAGGTGCAAATGGTACAGGTAAAGAACTTGTTGCCAAGGCCATTCATTACTTTTCTCACCGTAAGGATCGTGTGTTTTTAGCAGTTAACTGCTCTGCCTTTAATGAAAACTTACTTGATTCAGAACTATTTGGGCACGTAAAAGGTGCATTTACAGGGGCGATAAAGGATAAAAAAGGACTATTCGAGCAAGCAGATGGTGGAACTCTTTTTCTAGATGAGATTGGAGATACTAGTTTAGCCATGCAGGTAAAGTTATTACGGGTGTTACAAGAAGGAACTTTTCTACCAGTTGGAGCGACGGTACCACGTAAGGCAAATGTACGTATTATTGCTGCGACAAATAGAAATTTGAAGAAAATGATGGCTGAGGGTGACTTTAGAGAGGATCTGTTTTTTCGAATAAACGTTATAAATGTTGATATACCATCATTGAGAGATAGGGCAGATGATATTCCTCTTTTGATGGAACATTTTATGAAAAAGCGTTGTGATGAATCTGGGCAGCCAGTTAAGATAATTGCTAAAAGATGTATGGAAAAGATGTTAAATTACGCATGGCCTGGAAATGTACGAGAGCTTGAAAATGAAATTGAGCGGCTCGTAGTATTGGCGGGACCAGATAAGACAATTCATCATGATTTATTAAGTCCACGGATTTTAGAATATGGGGCTCAGTCTCCAGTTGTGGGAAGTGGAATTAACACTGGTGGAACGCTAAAAGCAGCTCTTGAAGAGCTTGAATCAATAATGATTCGTGAAGGGCTTAAAAGATGTAATTTTAATAAATCACGCTTGGCTAAAGAGCTTGGAGTGAGTCGTGCTAGTCTGATTATGAAAGTTGATAAGTATGGACTTGATAAGCGAAAACAAGCAGTTGGCGAGTAGCAATAAATAATGACATGAAAATTTATTAGTGCTAAATTCCTCCGTATATCGGAGGAATTTTTTTATGGCACCTAATCAATTTAATAAAGAATACAATTATGAATTTGAAAAATTAAAGAGTGATTTCAAAAAAAACTTGAAACCATTTTTAACTTTTTTTGTAGTTTTACTACTTATCTTTGGAGCAATGTCTACATTTTATACAGTGCAACCTGACGAAGAGGCAGTCTCAATTCGTTTAGGTAAATACACTATTACAAATGGGCCAGGACTTCATTTTAAACTCCCATTTGGCATTGACCGTGTAATCAAGTTGCAGACTAAAAGAGTTCACCAACTGGAGTTCGGTTTTCGTACTCGTGATACATCTGCCGGAAGAATGCGTTTTTCTAAAAATGTATATGAGAATGAGTCACTTATGTTAACAGGTGATTTAAATGTTGCAGAGGTTGAGTGGGTTGTACAGTATCAAATCTCTGATCCATTTAAGTACCTTTTTAAGACCAATGATCCTATTGGAAATATTAGAGACGTATCAGAGTCCATTATGCGACGAGTTGTTGGAGATCGTTTAGTTACTGAGGTTTTAACTACTGGACGAATGGATATTGCTGTTGAGGCTAAGATTTTAATGCAGACCGTGCTTGATAAATATAGCTTAGGTGTGAGAGTGGTAACAGTGAAGCTGCAGGATGTGAATCCTCCTGAACGAGTTAAGCCATCTTTTAATGAGGTGAACGAAGCAAAGCAAGAGCAGGAAAAAGTAATTAACTTTGCAGAGAGAAATTACAACAATATAATTCCAGAGGCGAGAGGAAAGGCACAAAAGCTAGTATCAGAAGCCATGGGTTATGCTACTGCTGTTGTGAATAGAGCTGAAGGTGATGCCGATAAGTTTCTCTCCATTTTAAAAGAGTACAAAAAAGCACCAAAGATTACTCAAAAAAGAATGTATCTAGAGACAATGGAAGAAATTTTCACTCAGGTGAAATCATTCACCGTTGTTGATGCAAAAATAAAAGGCTTACTGCCAATTTATCAAAACTTAAGCCAGAAAGAGCAATAGGATAGAATATGAAAAAATTATTATTACCTTTATTACCTGTTATTTTTGTTGCTGCTATCATCACTTTAAAGGGAACTTTTTTTATTGTGAGCGAAGGTGAACAAGCAATTATAACTCAGTTTGGAAAACCAGTTGGTTTTCCAATAACTTCAGCAGGATTGCATTTGAAGACACCGTTTGTGCAAGAAATTCGCTATATGGATAAGCGTATTTTAACATGGGATGGGCATCCAAATCAGATTCCAACAAAAGATAAAAAATATATTAAAGTGGATACAACAGCACGTTGGATGATTGTAGATGCTTTGAAATTTATTCAGACTGTTGAAAATGAGCGTGGAGCACAGGCGAGACTGGATGCTATTTTAGATGCTGCAACTCGAGATGTTATCTCTAATCATCACTTGGTAGAAGTGGTGAGAAATTCAGATTCAATTTTAGATAAGATTAAAGCTAAAAAGGATCACGCTATTAGTAATGCTGCTAAAGGGTTACCTGTCATTGAAGAAGAAGTGACAGGCGAGATTGAGAGTATTCAAGTTGGCCGTGAAAAATTAAGTGAGATTATTGTTAAAAATGCATCCAGTGAATTGGGGCAGTTTGGTATTAAGCTAATTGATCTACAGTTACGACGTATCTCTTATGAGCAGACAGTTGAAGCTAAGGTGTATGAGAGAATGATTTCTGAGCGTCAGCGGATTGCACAAAAGATTAGATCTATTGGTCAAGGTGAAAAAGCTAAGATTGAGGGACGTTTGAAGCTTGATCTGCAAAAAATTACTTCTGAGGCTTATAAGAAAGCAGAGATTATTAAGGGACGTGCTGATGCAAAAAGTATTGCAATTTTTGCTAAGGCATTCAACCAAGGTGCTGGGTTTTATGAGTTTCAAAGAACTTTAGAAGCTTATAAAAAATCACTAAGAGGAAAAACTCAATTTATTCTTTCTTCTGATTCTAAGTTTTTAAAGCTTTTAAAGTGATTTTTTTTACGACAGTAAATTTTAAATTTTGAATTATAAAGGGTATGGAAACATACCCTTTTTTTATGCCATGTTTTATATCCTTTTTTTGTTCTTTCTATCTTTTTAAAATTAGTTAGCTGTTTTGTTCTACGTACTTCTTGTAAATGTTTTATCCCTGGTGCATTTATTAGTTGTGGAGAGCTTAGTACTAGAGCTAAAGATAGTAGCAGTGAAGATATTTTCAGGCGGTTCGAAAGTATAGATCCTAGTAATAAGGATATTACAATTGGTACAGTAAATGGAATATCAAAGCTAGGAAGAGTGGAAAATGTTGTCTCTAGTAAGCTGAAAACTTGCTGTATTAGTGGGCTTAAAAGAGAAGATGGGTAGATGTAAAAAATAAATAGAAGTGGAAATACTAGTGAAAAAATTGAGGTATAGATAAACCCAATTACAAAATGAATAGGATAGAATGGCACCTGTAAGTACCCAGCTAAAAATAGCTGTGAAATTGCTATAGCAATGAAAATTGATTTTATATTGATCTCATTGAAACTTAAGATACTACCAAAAAATATAAAGCTATAGAGAAAGCTTTGAGGGGAGAGTTGAAATGTTCCCCAGAAAAAATCGATCCCAAAACTTATTAGAAATATTAAATATGGATGACTCTTTGTTGGTTGTATCAGCTGAATAGCTTTGTAGAGAGAGACTCTATGGATAGAGTAGAGCGAAGGAAGAGTAAAGAATACGAGAGAATAAAGAACAAATTGCAAAGAGGAGATATAACGTTGTTTTGAGGTAACTACTTTAAAAAGAGGAATGATTAGTAGCAGTAGTGCTCCAAAGTGGATTGCAGATGGGGTAAATAGGTGGGCGATATAAAATTGTGAGTGGATTTTTTTAAACTTATGAGGGAGATTCCTTCTTTCACCTGTTACATATGCAATTAGTAAAAGAGAGTACTGCCAGTTTTTAGTTAGGGTAATTATTTTATGTTCTCTGCTTACAGAGTATAGTGGCGAACTATCAGCATAGTTTTTTATTCCTTTTTTTTCGGCATAAAAAGAGAATAGTAAAAAAGCTAGGAGTAAGTGAATAAAAAGGTAGTTTTCAGGTAATTTCATTTTACTTTAAATACAAGCTGTTGGTATTTCGGAATTCGCTAAGCGTTTGTAATTACAGATCTGTTTGTCTGGTTCTGTCAAAAAATGATATTTCTCTTATTTAGAAATGTTGAAACTTTAAAGTTGATAACGTATTGTTCTGTCGAAGATTTGATAGAATTTAATATGTTTCGTAGGATCTAATATGATTAACAGCTTGATGAGTTCAAAGGTTTTAGAAAAAGATATTGCACATTTTTTACAAGAAGATGACATTTCTAGAAATAGTTATTACTCGTTACAACTACCTGAAGGACGTGTGAATTGCTCATTAAAACTAAAAGACAACTTGGTCTTAGCGGGGCTGCCTTATTTCTTTGAAGTATTTAGACAACTTGGTGCTGAGATTAATACTGATGGTTTTGACAAGTGGGAAGGTCAGCGTGTTAAAAAAGAAGACAATGTTATTTTAGAGTTTGACCTACCATTTTCTGTTGCTCTGACTGGTGAGCGCATTGCCCTTAATCTTTTACAACGCTCTAGTGCTATTGCAACTTATACAAATCAATATGTCGAAAAAGCTAAAAAATATAATATTGCAATTTTAGATACCAGAAAAACAACACCAGGACTGCGCTCTTTTGAAAAGTATTCAGTACGTATTGGTGGTGGCTTTAACCACCGTTTAGGACAGACTGATTTATGGATGGTTAAAGATAATCATAAAGATTATTTTGGAGGAGTTAGGGGTGCGGTTGAATATTTTAGATCGATGCAGACTCTTTATAATCCTATCTTAGTTGAAATTCATGACCTAGCAGAGTTGCAAGAAGCAGTTGAACTGAAAGTTCGTCACGTAATGTTAGATAACTTTTCTCCTGCAGATATAAAAAAAGCAGTTGAGCAAAAAGTTGAATTTATGACTTATGAAGTGTCTGGAGGAATTCGCCTAGAGACAATTGAAGACTATTTGATTCCTGGAATTGATGCAATAAGTGTTGGAGCGGTAACTTATGATGCCCCACATGTGGATATTTCATTAAAATACAAGAAGGCTTAAATGACTACCTATCAATACGATGTTGCAGTAATTGGTTCTGGGATTGCAGGACTTAGCAGTGCCAAAGAATTAGCCGAACAGGGTTTTAAGGTTGTTATCTTAACGCGTGAAGAGCGCCCTGAAGAGTCTAATACCTTTTATGCACAAGGTGGAATAATCTATCCACAAAAACATGATAATAAGCTAGTTGATGATATTAATACTGCTACAAGCTTTAGCTGTCATATGGCCGCAGCAAAACAGTTAGTTGATCAGGGAGAGGAGTTAGTAAGAAAGATCTTATTAGAAGATGCTCAAACTGATTTTAGTAGAGATGATGCGGGAGAGTTACATTTTACAAAAGAGGCAGCTCACTCTATTGCGAGGATTATTCATAAAGAGGATAAGACAGGACAGAGTATTGAACTATCTATGCTAAAGCTGCTATCTAATGAAAAGCTATATCCAAATATAGATTTTTTAACTTCTCATGTTGCCATTGATTTGATTACACCAGCACACCATGGAGTGCGTATTCAGCAGAGATATGAGAAAGATCAGGTGGTCGGAGTCTATGCACTAAATATTAAAGGTGCTGAAGTTGTAAAAATTATGGCCAAGTCGGTGGTATTAGCTACTGGTGGTGTTGGTGCACTTTACTTGCACCATACAAATTGCAATGGAGCACGTGGTGATGGCCATGCAATGGCACTACGGGCTGGAGCTTTTGTTTCTGATATGGAATTTATTCAATTTCATCCAACAACATTTTTTGATAGCTCCGGACATCGTCGTTTTTTAATTAGTGAAGCAGTTAGAGGTGAAGGAGGAATCCTGATAAATTCTCGTGGACGTGCTTTCATGGCAGATTATCATGATGATAAAGAACTTGCCCCACGTGATATTGTCGCACGTGCCATTGTTGATGAGATGATTAAGACAAATCACGATTGTGTTTATCTTGATATGACTCATAAAGATAGTGACTGGGTTAAAAAAAGATTTCCAACTATTTATAAAAATTGCTTAGAGAAAAAAATAGATATGTCTAAAGATCCTATTCCCGTTGTACCAGCTGCGCACTATTCATGTGGTGGGATTAAGACCAATTTGAATGGGCATAGTACACTAGAGAACTTATATGCAGTGGGAGAGGTTGCCTGTACTGGTCTGCATGGAGCTAATCGTTTGGCTTCTACTTCACTACTAGAGGGATTGGTTCTAGGAAATGTGGCAGCAAAGCACATTGCGCAGAGTATAGAAGAGCGGGAGCTTTACCGCATGGATGAGATTAAAGATTGGGTAAAAGCAACGGGAGAGTGTGATATAACACTTTTGCAGCAAGACTGGATGGCGCTAAAACAAACCATGTGGAACTATGTTGGGATTACCAGATCCAGAAGAAAGTTGCGTCGTGCTGGATTTATGCTTGATGAACTGAAAAATGAAATTGACGGGTTTTACAGAAATGCTCAACTACAAGATGAGCTAATTGGGCTGCGCAATGCAGTTACAGTTGCATTGCGCGTACAAAATTCAAGCTACCGAAATAAACAATCAGTAGGTTGCTTTTATAGAGAAGACTAATTTAAAACATTGGTGGAATACTTCTACAAGATACTGGAAATTCTCTTGTTTCATTTTTAATGAAATGACATGTTGCTGTTTCACTGTCCCAAGCCAAAACCTTACAAGACATAATGTCATGACATATAGAAATATGGCTATACCGTTGATAGCTGTGGCTAACAGATGTACAAGTCGTTTTACACTCATCGATAGAAAGCTCAGGTAGTATTTCTGCTGCAAATGAGTTTAGTGTGAATAGTAGTGCTAAAAGAGTTAGTGACTTCATTGATTTATCTCCTAAATTAAATTATTTTGAATATGCTAGAAGCTTTATCACACGAAGGATGAAGTGGGATTAGAAGTGTGTAAAATTTACTTAATTGGTGAGACTTGTCATTTAGAATATCTATTGCAATGATTAGTGAAATTCAAATCAGGAGTGATCTATGCGAATACTAATATTATTATCCCTAATTTTATCTTCAACAATATCTTTGCAGGCACGTGAGTTAACTATATCAGAAAAACTGGCGGTAATTACAGTGGAGAGTGCTAGCTCGATTGTAGATTTTATGGGTGATACCATTGATACTGAAGAGCTAACTAAAAAAGACCTTATTCTCTTATATGTATTAAAGAAATCTTGTTACCCAGTTGAAAAAGAGTTATCAAATATTGCAGAAGCTGGTGAAGATGAAATGCAGGGACGCCTAACTTATATTACTACTTATGCAAAAGCTTGCAAGGAAGGGGCGCTTTCTATAACAAATTTATTTATTAAGTATCAGTAGAAATATTACTATTTTATAAAGAGTTGAACCTCTGTTACGCCAGTAGAGCGCAGAGGACCAGGAATGATTCTTTGAAAATGTTGATTACTATAACTAAATACTTCTCAAATAACTTGAAAGATTTTAGACAAAAAAAAGCCTCTAGTGGGTTAAACAAGAGGCTTTAATATCTCAAACTGCCGAAGCAGGTTAAAATCGAATGGGGTGGATGAAGGGGCTCGAACCCTCGACAAATAGAATCACAATCTACTGCTCTACCAACTGAACTACACCCACCATAATTCATATATTTAAGTTTATAATGGATAGACTGCTATCTCGTCAATAGAAATATAAAAAAGATAGGGGAAAAGTTTTGACGGGTCGTGCCAAAGTTCCTACACTTAAGGTTAATTAAGACTTTTCGGGGGTTTATATGAAACGGATTTTATTTATAACACTATTTTTAGTTAGTTTTACCACTCAAGCAGGGGTTATAGGCTACTCAACATTTCCACTTGTATCTAAGAAAAACCTCTTAAGTGCCAGTTTTGACTCAGTTATTTCTGGTGGTGGTGGAATTGGTGTAGAAGCACGCTATACACAAAAACTTAATTCAAGACTTATTTTGGATGGAGGTCTTGGAATTTCAGGTTCTGATCAGTCTACATCGAAACTCTTTATGGGAGCAGACTACGAAATTATGCCTGACTATCTAGATCAGCCACGTGTTTCAGTTAAGCTGAACTGGATTAATGAAGAGCAATTTTTGTATAGGATTAATAGAATTAGTTTTGCACCTACAGTAACTAAAGGTTTTAATTTTTGGGGTAAAGAGGCGTATCCATTTGTTGCAATTCCTTTTGGAGTAGATTTTAACGGTGAGCTAAAGCAGTATGAGACAGTTATGAATTTAACTGCAGGAATAAACGGGCAGCTTCCATTTCGTGGTTATGAGAAACTAACTGCAAATGTAGAGATGAGCTTGAATCTAAAAGATAGCTACAGCACAATCTCAATGGGTGTTTCGATGCCAATTTCTTTTTAGTATTAATGATAAAAAAATTACCAGAATTATTAGAGAAAGCTCCCACATCGGAGCTTTCTTCCATTAAGGGTATCTGTTTTGATATTGATGATACCTTTTCTAGTGAAGGTAAGATTTTAGCTTCAACATTTAACTCATTGTGGAGATTGAAAGAAGCGGGTTTTTTATTGATTCCTGTGACTGGAAGACCGGCAGGATGGTGTGATCATATCGTACGCTTTTGGCCTGTTGATGCCGTTGTCGGTGAGAATGGGGCATTTGTATTTTATATGGATGGTGGAAAACGTGAGCGTTTTGATATTTTATCGGCAGAAGAGTTAAGCAGTGCACAGAAATCCTTAAAGCAGTTAGCAAAAAAAATAAAATCTAAATTTTCAGATGTAATGTGGGCCAGTGATCAAGCATATCGAGAGTTTGATTTGGCTATTGATTTTTGTGAAGACGTTAAGCCTTGGCCAGTAGCAAAAATTGAGCAGTTAGTTGAACTATGTAGATCAGAACAGGCGATTGCCAAGGTATCTAGTATTCATGTTAATACTTGGTATGGAATTTATGATAAGCAGACTACTTTTGATAAGTGGATTAATGATATTGGAGAGAGCTACTTAGGCCATGCATTTGATAAAAATGAGTGGATTTATATTGGTGATTCTCCTAATGATGAACCTGCTTTTGAGTACTTTCCAAAAAGTGTCGGTGTTGAGAATTTAAAAGATTTTTATAATCAGTTAGAAACTTTTCCTACTTGGATTTGTAATTACCCTAGTGGAAAAGGATTTGAGCAACTAGTAGATTTACTAATTAAGGCTAGATCTGCTTGAAGTAATGTTGAATCTCAGTCTTAATTTGCTCTTCTAGTTTACTAACTTCAATAGAAATATTACTTAAAATCCACTCTTTTAAATCTTTAGGTATTGTAGAAATTATTTCAGGCTTATTTTTATAAGGTGTATGAATACCAATAGCGTGTAGAGCATGTCTAGGTATTTGCATTTTATCAAACTCTTCTTTTACTGCGACACCATCTTTAAAATGCTGAAACATTTCATATCCACCATGATAAAGCTTATCACCTAGCAGAGGGTAACCAGATTCCTGTGCGTGAACTCTAATTTGGTGTTGTCTACCAGTTTGGGGGAAGGCAAGTCCAATTACGTATTTTGAATTTGTATGTAGAATCTTAAAATTGGTATAGGCCCTTTTTCCTAGATCACTATTTTCTGGAAAAGCTTGGGTACATACCCGTGCTTTTAGGTTATCTCCAATTGAGCCTAATCTAAGTGAAGAGCTAAAGATTTGTTTTTTATCTGGATCATTATTGTGAGCAATAAAAAAATAACATTTTTTTACTTGGGTATGCTCAAAGGCATAGGTTAGCTCTTGTGCTGTTTTGGGATTTTTTGCCAGAAGTAATAGACCTGACGTTTCACGATCTAGTCGGTGGACTGAGTGCATTGTTTTTTGATCTCTACTCTCAAAGTAAACTGTGGCACAGTAAAAAAGATGCTTACCTGTAGGGTGAGTGGCCATGAATGCTGGTTTGGAAATTGCAATTAAATTGTCATCTTCATATATTATTTCAGGGTGCTCTTGTAATACTATCTTTTCACCATGCCAGTACTCATCTTCATGAACTGTTTTTGTAATTGTAATTTGAATTGTATCGCCTTCTTGTAGTTTGCTACTAGGTTTATTTGAAGTGGAGCGATTAGTAATTAACAGCTCCTTAGCCTTAATCTTTTTTTTAATCTTCTCGCGAGATAGTTGAGGATAGAATTTTACGGCAAAGCTATCTAAGCGCATGCCGTCATGCATCTCATCGGCGATATAAGATGCAATGTAGTAGTTAGAGTTAAAAACTTTTTTAATTTGCATTATAGTATCTTATTAATACTTTTCATCTATAAGGTATTTTACCAATCTAATCGCTCCATGTTTAGAGTAGCCGAATTTATTGTGAAGCTGCTCAATGACGTTAGTTAACAGCTTACGGTGTTTATCACTCAACTGTACCTCTTTATCCTTGGTGGTGATCTCAGCTTGAAAAAAGACAAGGTTTTTTGAAATATTTGCAATTGTCTTTTTCTGTTCTTCGCGAAATGTCTCTTGTAGCTTTTTAGTGATATCAGAAAAAATATTCGTATAGATAATCTCTTTTTTAGGGTTATCTAAAAAGTATGCACCAAGCCTTGAAATTAGATGGCTACGGAACTTTTCGGCACTCTCGTTTAGCTTGAGACCTCGTTCAAATTCTTCAACAAAAAACATATCGACTTCTTCAAATTTACCCGTGATTACATTTTTTACTTTTTCACCTTTTATTAGAGATTTAATTTGTTCCATGTATTTCTTAAGATATTCCTCATATGATCTATTATCAACAAGGCCAAGGGAGTCACGTAGTTCATCATCAAAAATAGTTAAAAAGTGTTCTTTTAAAGATTCTAGAAATTTTGAGTTATTATGAAAATCTCTTTCTGGTTGAATTGCCAAAAAGTCATATTCGTTAACTTTTTTAATCATTTTTTCTAGGTACTCTAAAATTTCAATAAAAGTGATTTGAGAATACTTATTACTTAGTTTATATATTATTTTTTTAATATCTCGTGGTGAGATTCCAAACTTTCCTTCATAGGCCATATCAATTTCAAACTCATTACAAATTTTCTTATGACACTGTTTAAATATCTGTCTGATTTCTAAATTAAATGATTCAGGTAGCTTGTTCGGGTTAGTAATAAAGAATGCTTTTTCCAGAGGGTTTAGTTTTATAACATTATCGGCGAGTTTTTTGTCTAAATAGTTTTCTAGCTTAGGAGCTCTCAATCTGGTTAATACAGAGTATAGCGATAGAGCCTCTAAGGCATGAGGTTCAAACTTAATACGTTCAGAAAGGGTGTCAACTTGTTGCTGATAAATCTGAACTTCTTCAACGTAGTTCGTTAGATAGGGAACTTTAATAAAATTGAAGCGTCCTTTAAATGAGTTGAAATCTGGATGTTGCTTAAAGGCCTGCATGTGAATTTCGTTTGATGTTCCAATAAAAAATATATCTAGCAGAGTAAGAACTCCTTGTAAGTTAAGGCTATTGGTTTCCATCGTAGTGAGAAGATATTTGAAGGCATCAATAGGTCTTTTAAGTAGATCTGAAAATTCCAAGATACCGCGATTAGCCATTATCGCTTCACCTTGAATTGTATATAAATTAAGTGACTGCAGACTTGGTGGAAGGTTTTGTAATCTCTTGTCCATAGTGATTTGTTGAATACGGGCATCAACGTGTAATTGTGGCTCAATTGTCACTGCTGCTGATGAGTATCTTCTACTCACATGAAAACGTTCAATTTTAATATGTTTTAGGACTTGAGTGTGATCACCTTTATAGCTTTTTAATAAGGCGTCGTAGATCATCTTATTGCGCTTTGATAGATCACCATCGTACAAAGATGATTTCTTAATTGTTTGTAACAGTTCAGGATGATCTTTTAGCTGGGCGTCTATATATTCTTGGCGGTACTTAGTTGGAATAAGTAAAATCGGATGATCTTTTAGTTCTGAGGGTAAAATTGCGCTAATCTCTTTGTCTGCTAAGTATGCATAGGTCGGAAGGTCATGTGGTTTACTATCATTAGTAAGACCTAGTGTACCTTTGACATAATTTTGGATTGGAAAAACCCAGCTAAAGGTATATTGCTTTCCTTCATCTTTTTGGGAGTAGCGTTCTGCTCCTTCCATTATTTTTTTTACTATACTTGATTTAGCTGATCCGTTGGGTCCAACGAGAAGTAAAAAGCGATTTATTTTTCCTTCATCCTGAAAGTTGATCAGATTTTGGAATATCGTTTCTTGACATTTTTGTTGTCCACGAACGGCTGGAGAGTCATTCTCCTCTGACTTAAAGATGCTAAAACTCCCGTCTGTCCCTTTGCCAAAAAAATTAAACATATCAATAAGGTATGAGTATGTTGGCCTAATTGCTTGATGGGGAGCTGTTTCTAGATATGAAATATAATCAGCAAATGAGAGAATCTCGGTATTAAAAATACTCTCTTTTGATGCTGTTTTTAACCACTGCATAAAATATCCTTAGTCAAAATTTAGTTTTTAGTTAATACTACAATACTATGATTTTATTACTATTTACCAAATTAGTCATGGGGGCGATATGTTCTCTATAAGCTCATTTTACCTCTCTAAAATGGTCAAACTTACTGTTTTTTTACTATTAATTGTTCTGCTAGGGGCTATTTTCTGGTGGCTGCAGCAAGTAGGTGAGGAAAAAGAGCTTAAAGGTCTAGAACTAGTGCTAAAAAGACCGGCCATCGAAAAGAGAATTGGTCATGTGTGGCGCTGGGGTGATTCTGATAATCTTTGGAAAAAAGGTGCGTTACAGTGCGCTAGTCTTCCACTTTCTAGTGATACCATTAACTCTCAATTTTTACGATGTAATCCTCTTTTTTTTCAATGTCTGCTTTCTGCTAAGACGTCTTATTTAGAAATTGAGGAGCATGAATTTTTACTTGCAACATACGAAAATGGTAACGTTTTTCGCCTAGATGCACAGAAAAATGGATATTGGATCAGATACTTCTTGGGTAAGCACTCTTCGATGGCATATGAAGTATTTGTTGAAAATAGCTGTTTTGAAAAAAGACTACCACCTGGTATCTATGGATATGGAGTGTTGAATAAAAAGAGTGATTGGGTATGGGATAATCTTGATTATAATATTCTATTTGATTCAGAATTTGTAACAAATTTTGCAGTTGCACAGTGGAAAAAGTCTTCACATAAGGTCTTAGCTAAAGAGTGGTTTCGCCCCGCAGTTAACTTAGGCTTTAAGGAAATGGAGCAATTTTGTTTTGATCATGGCAAGGAGCTATTAAATGCTAGAGTACTAGATGCAGCATCAGCTTATGTGCTAACTACTCCAAAAAGAGGTGATAAGTACATTTCTCGCTCAGCATATCCATGGCGTGGGCGTGAAAAGAATAATTTTCTTTATATTGCAGGACATGACGAGAGTTTTGAGTTTAACAAAGAGTATTGTAAAAAGATTTATACCAAAGAGTGTTTGGAATATGGAGGATTAGATATTTTTTTTAGGCGTGCTACGAGCTTGAGTGGTATGAACAACACGCTGGGAGGATATCCCGAAGCAGTAAAAAATAAGCGTTTTCCAAAATCAAATTTACGTGCCAGTAGTTTTCTTTTTTCTATTAAATCATCTTGGCATCAGATAGGAAAAAGAGTTCAGTGGAATGGAATGATTGGGGATAAAAGTAATATTACTTGGATGGATGAAAAATCAATATATGGTGATTTGCCATCAGAACAAAATGTACCGATTGCTTTTCGCTGTATGCGAATTGGAAAGAGGAAGTAATTTGAGAAATGTTATATTATGCTCTCTATTCTTTTTGACTGGTTGCTACAGCAAAAACTATTCTCCTGAATATTTGTCATTTGTACGGCTAGGTACGTTGATTCAATCTTCTAGTAAAAGCGAATTCCATTCTAAAATTGCACCTAAAGCGTGGTCGAATATCTTTTCTTTCACAAACAAAATTTCATACTGCCTAATATCTAAAAATACGCTCGGTGGTTTAGTGAGTATCCGTTTAGTAAAAAAAATAGATAAGGAGTGTAGCTTTTTACCTGAGCACCTATTTCTAGAGTGGCGAGGTTTAAATCAATTTAAGTTTGAACTCCAGGAAGGTGGCGTTGCTCTTGAATATGATAACGGTTATGAGCAATCGGAGTTTCAGTGGGTCTTTTTACGTACGAGTAGTTCCAAGTACAGTATTAGTCATAGCTTAAAATGTGGACAAGTTAGGCAAAGAGCTTGTTACCGAGGTAGTCAGTATAAAAAAAATATTATTACAACCTGCAATCAATATAATGAACAATACTTCTGTGGTAATAATTTAAAACTGTATTGCCGTGATGGAGAGTATGAATGTTTGTAGGTTATCTACTTTTTAAGCGTTGAAGTCTATTAACTGCGTACTCTAGCTTTTCTACAATATAATCAAAGTCTTGTTGTGACGTATTCGGTCCAAATGATAGTCTAATTGCCCCCCGCCCAATTTGATCATCTAATCCCATCGCACTGACTGAAATAGACGTATGAGGTTCATTGTCAGCACATGCTGATGAAGTTGTTACAAAAATATTTTCACTTTCTAACTCTATTTGTAGTGCTTGTGAGTGGATTTGAGGAAAGGATATATATGATGTATTTGGTAGTCTTGTAGCCTGCTCTCCAAGAATTATCAAGTTGGAAAAAATACTTTGAAGTTGTTGTTCAAAAATATTTTTTAATTTTTGTACGTCCTTGTAGAGATTAATATGTGTCGGTATTTCATTTAGAGCGATACTTAAGCTCTCGATTCCCAGGTAGTTTTCAGTTCCTGCTCGTACTCCTTGTTCTTGCTCACCACCAACAATTAGCGGGGAGAGCAATTTTGGATTTTTGACAAGTAGAATACCACATCCCGGTAGTGCACCAAGCTTATGCCCTGAGACCACCGCCATACTTAACTTGGAGCTTTTAAATGAAAATGGTACTTTACCTATGAGCTGAGTAGAGTCAGATAGGATGGGAATATCTTTGGTATTGCAGAGGTCGATTATTTTATCTAAAGAGTGGATAACACCTGTTTCATTACTCGCCATTAGGCAGGTTACAAAAGCAATCTTATTACCCAAGTTATTAATGAGATCTAGAGTCTGTATACTATCTATTTCTCCACTTGGAAGAGTTGGAATAAGGTGCAGATCAATATCTCCAGTAAGATATAGGATATTTAAAAGCTTACTTACTGCGGGGTGCTCCTGGTTAGAACTGATAACAATTTTATTTTTACTTGCACTTAAAAGTGAGTGAATGGCCCAATTTAGAGACTCTGTTGCTCCTGATGTATAAAAGATTTGATAGGAATCAGCATCTAAAAATTTTGCACAATAACGTCTTGAGTTTTCTAAAATCTCTTTAACTTGACGACCTCTGGTATGTAGAGAATTTGGGTTTGCAAAAAATGGAGTGTCTAATCTTGTTTTAAGATACTCTTTTACGCTGGGAAGTAGTGGTGCAGTACTGTTATAATCTGCATATATCATAAGAAATCCTTAAATTGTGAGCATCCGTTCAAGAGCAATCGCAGCAAACTTAGCTATCTGTGGATCAACACTAATAATATTTATTGGTTTGTCTTCTTTAATTGATAGTAACGAAGCGTAGAGCCATTTTGGGCGTACACGGTACATTGTTGTACAGAGACACTGATAGGGGGACAGTGAAATAATTTCTTTGTCTGGCATCTCTTGCTTTAAGCGGTTGACGAGATTGATCTCTGTTCCAATGGCAAATGAGCTGCCAATTGGAGCTTTTCTGACTTGATCTATAATATAGGCAGTAGAACCATTATCATCTGATGCTTGGACAACATCAAAGCTGCACTCTGGATGGACTATTACCTGTGTTTCTGGTTTTGATTTGCGTATTTGATGAATGTGTTCGAGATGAAATCCTTTATGCACTGAGCAGTATCCATACCACAATATGACTTTTGCTTTTTGTATTTCTTCTGTGGTCAATCCACCATTTTGTAAGTTTGGATTGTAGGTAACCATCTCGTCTAATTTTACTCCAAGCTCGTAGCAAGTGTTACGACCGAGGTGTTGGTCTGGGAAAAATAGTAGTTTGTCACCTTTGTTCAATGCCCATGAGATTACTTTTTTTGCATTCGACGATGTACAAATTGTTCCACCATTTTTCCCAACAAATGCTTTTAGGCTTGCTGTACAATTCACATAAGTCACAGGTACGACTGTATCATTTGTGACAGCAGCAATGTTATACCAAGCATTTTCAACTTCATTTATACTTGCCATATCTGCCATGGAGCATCCTGCATCGAGATCAGGAAGAATAACCTGTTGCTCGTTGCTCGTAAGAATATCAGCTGTTTCTGCCATAAAGTGAACACCACAAAAAATAATATATGGGTTACTTAGCTTTGCTGCATCTTTAGCAAGCTGAAGAGAGTCGCCTTTGAAATCAGCAAATTGGATAATATCGTCTTGTTGATAGTGGTGGCCAAGTAGGACAACTTTATCTTGTAACTCTTGTTTTAATTTATGAATTTCTATTACTGCTTGTGCATCTGTAAGATGAGCTAAACTAGCAGTAGGATTGGTCCTGGTATTTAATATATCTAGCATTTGCGTCCCTTGTTTTTGTACACTTTATAGCCGAAAAAACTTTAAAAATCTATTTTGACTTACTGTATCGTTTACGACTACAATTTTAGTAAGTTATTAAAACACACACTAAATAACTGAGGGGCATTACCATGGAAGTAATTACTGTTGCTAATAACAAGGGCGGTGTTGGTAAGACGATGCAGTGTTATCAGCTTATCTGTCATTTGGCGAATAAAGGTTATAAAGTTTTAGTTCTTGATCTTGATTCCCAAGCAAACTTGAGTTCTACTCTAGGCATTCAAATTCAACGAACTTTAATTCCTGAATGGTTAATTGGAGATGTTGAACTTGCAGATGTACTGGTTCCAGCAGAAGGAAAGGGTAAGTATTTAAAAAATATTACAGTTATTCCTTCAAGTCGCCATTTAGCGAATCTTTCAAAACTATTGATTATGTCAGAAGCTGAAGTTCGTAAAGAAGCTGGCCGTAAAGAGCGTCTTCTACGTTTACGAATAGAAGCAGCTCGTGAGCATTTTGACTACGTTGTTATTGATACACCTCCAATGCTTGGAGATGAGCTCATAATGTCTTTAGTGGCATCGACACGTATTTTGATTCCAACTCAGGCTCAAGATTATTCGATTGATGGACTTGAAGAGCTGATGGATACTTTTGAGATTATTAAAGAGACCGAAAACCCAGGACTTGAGTTTTCAATTATTCCTTCAATGGTTAATGCTAGAAGAAAAATTGAGAAACAGCGAATGGAAGAGTTAGCCCAGATGTTTGATATTACTCCTGCGGTACGTAATCTAGTTCAAATGCAAGAGTCAATTTCTGGTCAGCGGCCAGTTTGTGTTATGGGGAAAAAATCAAAAGGCAGACAGGACTACGAAGCACTATGGTCTTCTCTAAATTTATAATTCTTTAATCCAAGGATATGGAGTAAAAGATGGCAAAAACATTTGCACCTCGCGTGTCTAAGACGATGCGAAAGAAAGTTAGTTTAAGTAGTGATATATCTCAAGATATTTTCAGGCGTTCTGATCAGAAGTTACTGCAGGGAGCACGCCTAGACGAGATAAAGCTAAAACAGGTCAAGGTTAAAGATCAGGTACGTACAAAGTTTAATGACGACTCACTAAAGGAGTTGGCAGATAATATTCGTGAGAATGGTCTGATTCAGCCAATTGTTTTACATTTGGATGAAGATAAGAATTATCGTCTTATTTGTGGTGAACGACGTTTTAGAGCAATGAAGCTGATTGAATTAGAATCAGCACCTTGTTTTGTTTTAGAGAAAAAAACTGAAGAAGAGCTTATGGCAATTCAGTTTTCAGAGAACTCTTCTAGAGAAGAGCTTCATTATGTTGATAAAGCAGATGGAATATATAATTACCACAAAGCAACTAAAGCAAGTGAAAGAAAGGTTGTAGCTTCATTAGGGATATCAAAAACAGAAGTTCATCGTAGTCTGATAATTGGACGATTGTCAGCTAAGGTTAAAAATGCAGCTAAAGATTTTGATGTTGAGAAATATGTTTTAATTGAGTTTTCTGCAATTGAAGATAAGAAATTAAAGCAAAAAGTACAAAAATTAATTTTATCTGGTGAGTTAACAAAGCGCTCTCAGCTAAAAAGAATGATTAAAGACGGAATAATAAAACTGGCGAGAAAAAAACGCTCTTCAGTAAAAAAGGCATCTTTGCCTCGTGGACTAACTGCAAGCGCTTTTATTCAGGCGATGAACGAGCAGTCAAAGAGTCTGGATTTAGATAAGGATACAAAAAAATTAATTAAAAAGATCATGGAAGATGCTAAAGAAATAGTTGATATTTAGGTATTAACTACTCTTCTCAGTGTGTGTTTGTTGTGTTTAAGGCCCTTTTTACGAAGAATTCGTATAGAGGGTCTTTTCTTTTTTAAGCTACTACTCTCAGTTGGCCTACGCATTGCATTAATATTTATATAAGAGATTGGAGAATCTAAATATTAACGCAATTATAGGGTGTTACCATGAGAAACAGAGCAGAACTATTTAACAAGTGTTTAAAGTTTAGCCAGATTCTACTGCTTGGAGTTCTGACAATAACTTCTATTGGTAGCTGGTCGAATGAAGTAAATACTGATCAATTAAATCCATACTTTGTAGGTAAATCGAGGGCACCATCTAGCTATGTTGCCAATGAAGAACTGGAGGATTTTCCTGTTGAAAATATTATCTGGTTAGATAGAACCTTTGTAGAAGACGATGCAGGAGTACTTGTAGGAATGAAAAATAAACTAGCCACGTGGGAACATATTGATGAATATGCCAGAGTATGGAATATGAAATCATCTGGTCTTTATAATACTCCAGAAGCTGATTCTAGAAAAAACTACATTAATAAAATGCTTTTAAAATATATAGATAAAAGAATTTCAGGAGAGATTCGTCACGCCAAAAAAGGTTCATCATGGGCCAGAGTTGGTAATGTTCAGCAAGCACTGAAGCCAAATACAACAGTGAAAATGAATAAATATTTTAAGTTGAAAATCAAAGGAAAGGTGCTAGAAGGAAAGGTTACTTTTACTTTGAAAAATCCATTCTTTAACTGTGAAACATATGTTTGGATCAATGGTAGAAGTACTATTCATATGGGTAAAGATTTTAAAACTGTTGGGGTAAAGACAAATCTTGATTATAAAGTTAATGAAGGACGATGGATTGCATCAATTGATAAAAAAATCACCAAACAGGTTGGAGCAATATTATCAGCAGAAAGAACAGGATTTATCTCTTTGTATGATCAAAAAGCGACACAAGTATTAAAAGTTTATTTTAACCATCCTTTCTAGTAAGACCAGATAGATGGTGATACCATTTTTATATGAATAAATTATGGATTCTTTTACTTACACTGCTTAACTCACCACTCCTTTATGGAAAAATCTTAAATTATAAAATATCTCCCGGCCATATTGTACAAGTACCACTTGCCAAGGCTTGTCAGCTAATGGGAGTCAGAGAGAAGTTACTATTAGTTGAAGTTGTTAAGCAAAAGTTGGATTGTATGGGAAAGAAATTTCCTCTTACTGCTGTTTGTAAAAACCGGCGTCCTGAGACATTTCCCATTGATCTTATTCGTGCCAAGTATAATCCTACTAGTGAAATGGTTATTTGTAATTTTTCAGACCAGGTACTTTTTTCACTAGAATGTAATAGTAAGGATAGTTGGCAGTGTGAAGATCCTAAGGTGCAGTGTTTACGTATCAGGCCCAAAGTTGCTTATGAATTGTCTTTAATACGTTCCCACGCTATTAAAAATGATAATGAAACCACTGTATTGAGCTGCCTGTTTCAATCAGAGATAGATATGTCATTAAAAGAAGAAAGTGATAAAAATTTTGAAATCTTCTTAAAATCACTATAAAAAACAGTTACTTATATTCTACTAAAACAGAGGCTTCTTGTAGTAATGCTACGAGGAGAGTTTTATGGAGACATTTTTACGTGCTTATTACCCTACTGGACACGGAAGTTTAAAGCAGGTGCAAATTTTTGGATATACTACAAATGGTATTCCAGGGGTGGAAATTGTTGGTTTGGGTAGGCAGGGACGGACACTTAAAGAAAAAATTATTTTTTTTTCAAAGCGTCTTGGTTTGAAACTTCCAATAAAGAGGTTTGTTCTATGTATAGAAGAAGAACAAATTCATTTAGGAGATTTCTCATATTTAGAATTTCCATTTTTTTTTCTATTTTTAAATTTAGCCGGTATTTTAGAGATAAAAAGTTTAGAAAACTGCCTATGCTCTGGTCGGTTACTGCTTAATGGTAACTTATTGCTACCGAGTGATAATAGTATTGCTAAGCTTTCACAAGAGGGATGGACTTTGTTAATAAGTAACAATAGCTTAACCCCACAAACAAGGGGGCAGAGGTTTTTAATTATTGAAGATATATTTCTTCAACAAGGTATAAAGATAGGAATTTTTTTACTTAAATAGCGAGTGCCCGGATTAGATCAGTGAATGGTTTAGCGTATCCATCACGACGACCTAAACACTCGCTAAGTGGAACTGTCGTTACAGATCCTTGTACGAACGAAGTGGCTACTGGAAAGTTTCCAGAGGTTAGAGCATTTACAGCATGAAATCCCATTTGAGAGGCGATGAAACGGTCTCTTGCTGAGGGACTACCACCTCTTTGGGTATGGCCCAATGTACATAGGTGACAAGGAATATTGTGTTCAACTTCTAATACCCGCCTTGTCTCTTGGGCATTTCCAGCTTTTTCTCCCTCTGCAACAATGATCAGTGATGAGGTTTTTCCTCTCGCCTGACCTGCTTTAATAATACTAATCATCTCTTCATATTTTCCATCATGCTCTGGAAATACAATATATTCAGCACCGGTGGCAATGCCAACTTGTAAGGCGATGGCGGGAGAGTGACGGCCCATTACTTCAATAATAAATGTTCGTTGGTGTGATGCTGCAGTATCACGAATTTTATCAATAGCCTCAGTAGCTGTTTGGATCGCTGTATCAAATCCTATAGTATAATCTGTTCCAGAAATATCATTATCAATTGTTCCTGGAACTCCAATAACGGGAAGTCCATGTTCCTGGCTTAATGCCATCGCACCTTGAAAGCTACCATTTCCTCCGATAATAATTAATCCATCAATATTATTTCTTTTAAGAATGTTGTAGGCTTCCCTACGAACGTCTGCATTGTGGAACTCTTTGCAGCGTGAAGTTTTTAAAATAGTTCCTCCACGTTGTATAATGTTGCTGACTGAGGTTATATCCATTGGGGCTAGTTTACCCTCAAGTAGTCCTTGAAATCCCTTTTCAATACCTACAACCTTAAGATCTGATCCAATTGCAGTTCTTACTACAGCGCGAATCGCTGTATTCATGCCTGGACTATCTCCACCGCTAGTCAAAACACCAATAGTATTAATTTTTTTAGTTTCAGTAACTGCCATGACTGGTCCTTGTGGAAAATTATCTGTCTAGATTTTAGACAGTGTACAAAGTATAGACAGATAAGGCTAGCTAACACCCTAATTAATTGTAGTACTGGTTGGCATATATTGTGCTTATAAAGCAGTGTATATGTTTATTACACTGCAAGGAGCATGGTATGAAGAAGTTAAACTTTATTTTAATTTTTGTTTTATTGTCTTTTATGAGTTGTGGAAACAATGAGCTTGTAAATAGTGATATTGTGGAAAGTATGGCAGCAGTAAATCCTGTTAATACTCAGATGGCAGAGGCTTTAAGCGATTATCGTGACTTTATTACAAGAGATGGTTTTGTAAAAGTTAGTATTAGCTATGATTTTGAGATATTTCGTATGACTAGTGAAGTAAAAGTTGAAGAGTGTTTTTTTGATCTTTTTGATTGTACTGAAACAGTTACAGATAAAGAAGTGTTGGGTAGTGAGACACGTAGTGAAACATATAACTCAGAAGTAATGGTTCACCGCTTAGGAACAACTAGAATTACAGTTCTAAATGGACTTAACAGTATTTTAGATAGAGCAGTGAGTGGATATAATTATGGATACGGAAAATTTGTTGTGGCACTGGAGAATGGAGAGACACACTATTTTGATCTGAATTTACCACTAAGTGCTAATCCAATTTCAGCATATAATTATGTTACGAATGAGGGTGTTGCTCTACAAAATGGTGGCGGATGGTATACCGTTCAGTAAAAAGATAATTAACTAAGTTAACTTTATAGAGGGGCTATTCAGCCCCTTTTTTTATTTCTACTCTTTTTATAATTTCATATTATGCTATAATTTTAGAGATTTAATTTTATGCTCTTGAAAGCTTTGTGCTTTCTCTACACAAGGAAGGTGTTTAATGGCCGTTTACCAATCTGATCTACAAGATATTTTTTTTAACCTATTTGATCTACATAAAGTTCACGATATGACAGAGATGTTTGAAGAAAATGATCTTAAAGATATTATGCGTGAGTTTGATAAGTTTATTGGAAATGAGTTTTTTCCAGTGAGAGAGACAGGTGATCAAGAAGGTGTGCATTTGGAAGAGGATGGAGTAAAAGTTCCACCATCTTTTCATGCTCCACATCACGCTTTTTATGAAAATGGTTGGTATGGACTAGGTTATAGTGAGGAAATTGAAGGGATACCCGTTCCTGAGCCAGTCTCTATTGCAGCGGTTTCTATTGCAACAGGATCAAATGTATCGCTAAGTATGTATTATGGGCTCACCAAGGGCGCCATGAACGTTATTTTAAAAGTTGGTAGTAAAGAACAAAATGATTTTTATATTCCTAAAATTATGTCTGGTAGCTGGGGTGGTACAATGTGCCTGACAGAGTCAGGTGCTGGCAGTGATGTTGGTAATATTAAAACTGTTGCAACTCAAGTTGAGGGAGATAAGTATAAAATTAAAGGGGTAAAGATTTTTATCTCTTCCGGTGATAATGATCTTTATGAAAATATAATTCACCTTGTATTGGCCAAGACGCCAGGTGCGCCTGCAGGTACAAAAGGTCTTTCATTGTTTATTGTTCCAAAGATTCGCACAAATGATGATGGAACCTTAGCTGGAGCTAATGATGTAATATGCACAAAGGTAGAAGAGAAGATGGGAATCCATGGTCAATCTACATGTGAATTAACTTTTGGCCAAGAAGATGGTTGCGAGGGATTTATAATTGGTAAAGAGGGCGAAGGGATGCAAAATATGTTCATTATGATGAATGAGGCACGCCTACTTTGTGGAATTCAAGGAGAGTCACAGGCAAATCTTTGTTACGCTTTAACTAAAAAATATAGTGATGAGCGAGTGCAATTTGGAACAGAAATTAAAAATATGCCTGATGTTAAAAGACAATTACTTCGTATGCGGTCTATGTCTAGAGGCTTGAGAGCATTAAACATTTATGCTGGTTGTTTGATTGAAAAAGAGAACCAAGGTGATAATTCTATTGCTGCTGAGCTGGCACTGCTTACTCCGATTTGTAAGGCGTATGCGTCAGAAGAGGGATTTCAGGTTGCTGTTGAAGGTGTACAAGTCCATGGTGGATATGGATTTTGTCAGGAATATGGAATTGAACAATTTGTACGAGATATTAAAATTGCGACTATCTATGAGGGGACAAATGGAATCCAGGCGATGGATTTTGTTATGCGAAAAATATTGAAAGACCAGGGTAAAACTTTTATGACCATTGGGCAGAAGGTGCAAAAAACTATGCAGCAAGAGGTTGCGCAAGAGTGGGCACATGAGCTCAGCATGATGGGTAAAAGTATGGAGCAATCTGAAAATATCTTAAAGAAATATGGAATGATGATGGCATCTAAGAATATTAATGGTGTGCTGTCTTCAGCGTATGATTTTTTAATGTATTGTGGAAATATTGTACTTGCATGGCAGTTATTAGAGCATGCTTGCTTGGCAAAAGAGATGCTGGCCAGTGCTGAGGGAGATGATGACAAGAAGTACTATGAGTCAAAAATAGTTGATTTCAAAGTGTTTTGTCAGCAGTACTTAGTAAGAAACTTGGCAATTGCTCAGAGTATTTTAAACTTTGATGAAGATTTATCCCAGTTGGAGGTTTAACCTTTTCCTGCTATAATGAGTAGGTATTAACTTTAAACTTAAATTGGATATATTGTGGCTGAAACTAACCTAAACAAGTTAGTGGAGGAGTTTTCTCAAGGAGCACACGGAAATACTGACTATTACAAAGATACTGTTTTTATTCTAGGTGCTACTAATGAATGCTTTGCTCCACTAGGTTTTATTTTAAAATCTTCTGACGAATTAACGCTAACCTCTTTGCAAAAAGAGGGGTATGTTTTGGAATCTCTCGAACTGATTGATGTTACTGAGTTTAAACCATGGTTTGAAGGACAGTTTTCTCGCAAGCTGACAAGAAAAGCACAGCGGGAAATATCAATCTTACATCATCCCGATAATAAAATGATCTTCGATACAATCGAAACTATTAATAGGTGCTATGAGACACTTCGTTCGACTCGCATAATGCTTAATAGTGAAAAATTACCAACTCAGGTTGGTGAATGGTATTGTAAGTGTATTTTTGGTCTCAAACAAAAAAAATCATCTTCTCAAAGAGGCTTTGATTTTTATTTTGGAGACAAACGAGTTGAGGTAAAGGTTCACTGGGGCGATGTTTCATCACCAAAAGGGGTGAAGTTAAGAAAGTCGTTAGTTGAACTTAGTGATTACACTGTTGTTATATATGTTGGTATGAATCTGATGATTAGGGAGATCTGTTTTTTAGACTCTGACTATGTTATTAGAAAATTCTCTGGCAAGGGGCATACACTTTTTTTGAAAGACTCAGAAATGGCATCATACTTTTTTAATCGATCTGATAAGCATTATAACAAGGTAATCAATAAGAGTGCCTTGTTGCGCTTTTGCAATCCAACTTTTGCTATGAAAATTGCAGATAAGCTTAACGCTTAAAATAGCTCATAGCGAAGTAAGCGACACTCAATCGGCCCATTGAAAAATTCAATTCGTCTGGATGTTTGTAGAGATATTGATTTTCTTAGCTCTGGTGTACCTGTAAAAATATAAACTCTTGTTTGTTTAAAGTTCTTTTTAAGGTGTTCGCCAAATTGAAAATAGAGGTCTTTGAGTTCTTCTAGGTCTCCCATTCTCTCTCCGTATGGAGGGTTTGTTAAGATTACACCTGGTATATTGTGCTCGTGAGATAATTGCAGTGCGTTCATCTGCTTAATTTCAACACATTTGAATACAGCCGCTTTACGTAAATTCATATTACAAAGCTTTATATTTTCTTGGGCCAAATCACTACCATAAATATTAAGTTGCTCAGCAGACTCAAGAGCAGCTTCGTTAGAGTTGTAAATTTTTTCACTTTCACGCTTAAACCACGCTTTAAGGGTAGAGTCTTTTTTAAACCATTTTTGCTGTAAAAAGCACCAAGCCTCTTCTTTACTCTTAATAAGTCCTCTTAGTTTTAGATAGCTTGGTGAAACGCCCAATTTAAAAAGGGCGGCTTCAATAATAATAGTTCCGGATCCACACATTGGGTCAATAAAGCGTTCACCACTTTGAGGATCCCAGTCTGTTGATAAAATTAGGGCAGCAGCAAGGTTTTCACGTAGTGGAGCAGTATTGGAATCTTTACGATATCCTCTTTGGCTTAGAGGAATACCAGATAGGTCTAAGGATATGGTAGCAAAAAACTCACCACGTCTCGGTGTTTTTTCCACGTGGAGCCTAAGTGGACAATCGGGATCATCAGTGTGGACATCTGGACGCTTCTTATGTTTTTTCATAAAATGGTCAGCAATGGCATCTTTTAGCTTATAAGAGAGAAACATACTATTGTTGAAGGTTTTACTTGCTTCTCGGTCTAATAAAGTGGAAATCTTAAATGTATCACTTAGTTCCATGACCTCTTCCCATGGTAGAAGAAGGGATTTTTTATATAGATCATCCTCATTTTTAATTTTAAATTTGAACAGTACTTTATAGATTCTATCTGCAATTCGTGATTGTAGTAGAGCAGTTAGTGCATTTTCTGAAGTTGTTTGAAAGCTGACACCACCGCTGTATGTGCGAGGTTTTGTAATTCCCATTCCTTCCAGCTCAGCGGCTAGTGGAAACTCAGCTCTACGTGGACAGCTCATGGTATATTGATTTGTAATTTTCATCTGACTTGTTAATGGTTGGGACACATTGATTCCTTTATAAAGCTAAATATTATTATATCCTGCCTTATGTTGATTGTCAGGTCTATTGATGTTAGGCTGATGCGGTTATTATTAGATAAGGAGAATTAAATGAGTGAATTTACAGATTATAAAGTAGCAGATATGTCTCTTGCCGATTGGGGCAGAAAAGAGATCGAAATAGCAGAAGCTGAAATGCCAGGACTTATGAGTCTACGTAAGGAGTTCGGAGCTTCAAAGCCATTAAAAGGTGCAAGAATTGCAGGATGTCTTCACATGACAATTCAGACCGCTGTTCTTATTGAGACACTTGTTGAACTAGGAGCTGAGGTTCGTTGGTCATCATGTAATATTTTTTCAACTCAAGATCAGGCAGCAGCAGCAATTGCAGCTGCTGGAGTTCCTGTATTTGCATGGAAAGGCATGAATGAGGAAGAATTTGATTGGTGTATAGAAAAAACACTTCATTGGGCTGATGGTTCAGGACTTAATTTGATTCTTGATGACGGTGGAGATCTAACTGTTATGGTTCATGATAAATTTCCACAGCTTCTTGAGGAGATTAAAGGTCTTTCTGAAGAGACAACTACTGGTGTTCACCGCCTTTACGATATGATGGCAAAGGGAACTCTGAAAGTTCCAGCTATCAACGTTAATGACTCTGTAACAAAGTCTAAGTTTGATAATCTTTACGGATGTCGTGAGTCACTTGTGGATAGTATTAAGCGTGCAACAGATGTAATGATTGCTGGTAAGATCTGTGTTGTAGCTGGTTATGGAGATGTGGGTAAGGGTTCTGCTCAATCTTTTAGAGGCCTTGGTGGGCGTGTTGTTATTACTGAAATCGATCCTATCTGTGCTCTTCAAGCAGCAATGGAAGGTTTTGAAGTAATGAAAATGGAAGATGCTGCCAAGATTGGTGATATCTTCTGTACAGCAACTGGTTGTTGTGACGTTATTAACGGAACGCATATGGACGTTATGAAGTCTGGAGCTATTGTTTGTAATATTGGTCACTTTGATTCAGAAATTGAGGTTGCTTATTTAAACAACCATAGTGATATTAAAAAATCTGAAGTTAAACCACAGGTTGATGAGTATACATATTCAGATGGTAAGAAACTTATCGTTCTTGCTGAAGGACGTCTTGTAAATCTTGGTTGTGCTACAGGTCACCCATCATTTGTAATGAGTAACTCTTTTACAAATCAGGTTATGGCACAAATTGAGCTGTGGGAAAACTATAAAAACTATGAGAAAAAAGTTTATGTTCTTCCTAAGCATCTTGATGAGAAGGTTGCAAGACTTCACCTATCAAAAGTTGGTGTCAAGCTTGATACTCTTAGCAACAAGCAAGCAGAGTATCTAGGTATTCCTGTTGCTGGACCTTTTAAGCCAGAAATTTACCGTTACTAATATTTAACTAGATTTAAGTTTAAAAAGGAGATCATAACTGATCTCCTTTTTTTATTAACTATCTATTGCGGCCTTCCTCAGTTTAATAATTGTCCAGCCTGTATAAGCAAGAAAAAGAGAGACAAGAGGACTAAGTAGATTAAAAAATGCATATGGGGCATAGCTTAGTGTTGCGACTCCTAGTACCGTTGCATTATAGGCTCCACCTGTATTCCACGGTATTAAAACTGATACGACGGTTCCTGAGTCTTCTAAGGCCCTTGATAAGTTTTCAGGAGCTAAGTCAAAATCATCATAGCTTTTTTTGAACATTCTTCCCGGAATGACAATTGATAGGTACTGATCTGAAGCCGTTGTATTTATAAAAATACAACTAGCAAGTGTTGCTGCAATTAGTGAAAATGCAGAGTGTACCTTTTTTAGAACAGCATTAGTGATGACAGATAGCATCTTGGTTGACTCCATCGCACCACCAAAAACCATTGCACAAAATATTAGCCAGATGGTATTAAGCATTCCGGCCATTCCACCACGAGAGAGTAGTTTATCAATAGCAGCGTTACCAGACTCAATTGAAAATCCACCAAAGCTTACTGTCATAATCTGTTTATAAATATCTTGAGCGCTTTGAAAATTATAGTGATCATACTGTAAGAATACTATGCATAGAACCCCTAGTGCTATACCTACAATTATTGATGGTATGGCAGGAGCTTTTTTAAATACTAATGTAAAAATAGCTAGAGGTGGAATAAAAAGTAATAATGATATGTTAAAGTTTTTACTAATTACATCGGTGACAATTGCCAGCTGATCAGTGGATACAGGTTGTTGATAAAAGAGACCAATTATTGTGTAGATAATTACAGAGATGATTATTGCTGGGCCTGAAGTATAAACCATATGGCGGATATGGCTTGATAATGTACTTCCGGCAACAGCTGGTGCAAGGTTTGTCGTGTCAGATAGTGGAGACATTTTATCACCAAAATAAGCTCCAGAGATAATAGCTCCTGCAGTCATACCCTCTGGAATTCCAAGAGCTGTACCTATTGCCATTAATGCAATACCAACAGTACCGGTAGTCGACCAACTACTTCCTGTTGATAGGGAGATAACGCAACATGAGACACAGGATATAGGTAAAAATAGTGATGGGGTAATTAATTTTAGTCCATAAAAAATCATAGTGGGAACGACTCCACCCATAATCCATATACCTATGAGGCTACCAACTAAAAATAGGATAATACATGCCTGCAGAGCAATGAGAATCGAGCCGACTATTTTTTTTTCAAGATGATGATAGTCTTGCTTATAAAGAAAAGTACCAAATAGAGCTGCTATTATACTTGAAATGAGTAGGGCAATTTGATTAGGCCCTGAAGAGGCATCATCTTTAAATATAATAATATTAAAAACAAGTAGCGTAAGGAGTAGTATTACAGGTATTAGGGAAATTCCTAACGATGGATATTTAGAGTTTTCTTCAGACACAATAGTTCCTTTAGTTTAAATATATAGATTATTTAGATTGTAGTTTTAAATTTTCTTTTGCCATGGATAAGATAATAGAGTGAAACCAGTTTGGTTGATCTTTTAATATTTTTTTGATTCTAGAAACAGGTACAATTGAAAGGACAGAGGGTTCAAGTGCAACGGCATAAACAGGAGATGGTAGTGAGGTGATTGCAGCAGCAGTACCTATTATTTCTCCAGGATTAAAAGATTCAATATCCTTATCATTTTTGTCACGTAGAACAATATGGCCCTCTTTTAGCAGATACATATTATCTAATATCGCTTCAACTTCAAACATTCGTTGATCTTTTTTTAAGATTATAGAAGTCGTTGTAGCATCTTTTTTAATATTTTTTACTACTTTTTTTTCACTAGCGACTTGTGATTTCTCTAATGTTATTTTGACTTGCTCAATTAGAGCCTCAGAGCTAAATGGTTTTTCTAATACAGGTATTTTTCCCTTGGTACATATTTCCTTCGCTAGTGGAGTAACCTCACCTGTAATAATAATTATTGGTGGAAGCTTTTTTCCAAACATAATCCGATCTTTAGAAATATTATTTAGAAATGTTATCCCATTTTGTTTGGGCATATTTAGATCAGATATAATCAAATCAAATTCTTGGTTTTTAACCTTTAGAGTTCCCATTAAACCATCTGCTGCAAGAACTGTTTTATAACCTTCACATTCAAGAATATCTTTCATTAATTCCAAGATATCGGGATCATCATCAACCAGTAAAATACTTTGTGCACTATTGTTCATCTATTTTTATCTCGGTTTTATGTTAATAGACTATAAGTTTATCTTTTAATTATACTAAATAGAAGTGACAAAATTTTGCCTCAGTAAGTAATTAAAAAATTAAACCCTGAATGACGCATCTTGTTTAGCAATACTTTGTGGCCGGCAGCTGTGACAAGAGTTGTACCGATGCTCCAAAGTATTATTGTTGTAAAAAAGATAGAAAATGATCCAGAATAAGTCCCAGTTAGGAGTATATGGCGCACTTGTTCTAATTCAAATGTTAGTGGAGAGATGCTATTAGAAAGATTTTGTAGAATAGGGGGTAGAACTGCTATTGGAAAAAATGAACCAGCAAGAAAGGATCCTAATGTATTTAGATACCCTAAAAAAGACTCCCCTCGTCCAATATATAAAATTATCAGTGAAAAAAGGATACCAAGGTTAACAAAAGGTATAATAAAAATAATCTCAAATAGTATGGCCTTAAGTATATTTAAGGGGCTGCTGGGGAAATCAAATAGTATCATAGCTATAGAAAGTGTAATGATCGTTCTAATGATGTCTCTAATTAGGCCTCCGGTTCCCAGTACAAATAAAATTTTTAATATAGATACTGGTAGAGAAAGCATTAATTGAAAGCTTCCATCATGAACACTGAGTTTTATCTTTCTAACAAAAGTACTAACGAAGTATAAAGGTAGTGATAGAAAGAGATCACCAACTAGAATATAACTAAAGTAACTCTGATTAAGGTGAGCATCTACAGAGGCTGAAAAAGCTTTAGAGGTAAACCAATATATAAGTAGTGTTCCTAGAATTGCTATAATTTCACTTACAATTGTAAATAAGTGGTAATAACTGTTTTTATAATCAAGTTTGATCATTGATAATATGAGTCTAGCTAACAAGATTTCCTCCTGATAGATTCCATGTGGAAAATGTACTTAGGGAGTTAGTCATGTTTCGATGAGAGCTGAGTATAATCGTAGAATTTAAAAAAATTGTATTTAATAGCAGTGCTAACTCTACTTCTGTTTGTTGGTCAATATTTTCGAAGAGTTCATCAATTAATAAAATATCTGGAGAATGGAGTGTTAGAATAAAAAATATTGCTAGTTTTTTCATACCTGTTGAGCACTTGTAAAATGGTTTCTCTAGTGACAGTTGAAAGGGGGCAATATCTGACCATTGTAGGTATTTAGTTTGAACTGCTGGACTTGCGAGTGACATCGTATTTGCAAAAAAAGAAATATTTTCTCTAACTGTAAGCCTAGGAAATAGTCCATTACTTTGAGATGGAATGTAGGATAACTTTTTTTTGACCTGCTTATAATAAGGAGGTTGCCCTGTGATAAGAACTTGCCCTTTTTGTGGCACTAGTAATCCAGCTATTATCTTAAGTAAAGTTGTCTTGCCCACTCCATTATTACCATATAATAAATAATGCTGCCCCTGACGTATATTTATGTTTATCTCATTGAAAAGAGGTTCATTATCAGTGAAAGAATGAGATATCTTTTTTAGTTCGATCATTCCTTCTATGGTATAATAGGTAATGATAAATTAACAGTGAGGAAGAGATGTCTGATACAGAAATTGATAAAAAAGAAAATATAGATCAAAAAAAAGAGTATATTAAGCCTGAGATAAAATCTGAAGATCTTGTCTCTTTTGGTGCTCTTTGTAATGGCACTGAAATTGGAGGCCGAAAGGCGGCTGTTCCAGTTTGTAACACAAGAAAAATTAATTCATAAAGGTGAACATTGATAATAGTACTCTTTTTACCTTAAAAAAAGAGCTGCTAAACCAATCCTATAGTCATAGTACTTTCTTATATTCTAGATGTTTTTATATTCATGGTGTTGAACTTACTGTCTGTTGCAATGCTGAATATACGTTAGATAAAATTGTGTCTTGGGTAGGAGAGGTACCTTCAAAGAGTCACCATAAAATTACTGTTTATCTCTTCACACCTGAAGAATTAGATATATCTACTAAGGATTGGTGTGATGAAAGTTCACAAGATTGTTGGAGCGATACTAAAGATGGATTGCGTTATGGTATTCAAAGAGATTTTGCAGCGAGGGAGCTAACTCCCGATTGTTTTTATGCAGTCTTGGGCTTAGAATACTCTGATGGACTGTATAACTTTTTACGCTGGTTACTTCCTTCCTATCTTTTAGAGTCACAACAAGCAATTATTCATAGTGCCTGTGTATTATCTAATAAAAAAGAAGCGCTATTTTTTTTAGGATATTCAGGTGCAGGAAAGACAACAATCACATCATTAGCAGGAGCTAGAGATATTTTGGGTGATGATATGAATAGACTCTTTATAAGTGATAATGTTGTGTCCGCTGGTCCCGGGGGAGTGGGTGGTGCATTTGAACCGTCAGTACCTATTGATAGTAGCTTTCCTGTTAAAGCTTTTTTTTGGTTGAAACAATCTAATCGAAATCAGGTCGTAACGATTAGTAAGACAGCTGCTTTTCAACGTCTATTCTCATCTTTTGTAGGATGGTCATGGGAGAATGTTGATCATGAATTACAGCAGAAAATGATGAGTTTTATTGATGAAGTCTTAAGAGATACCCCTATGTATGAGTTAGAGTTTACTAAAGAGGTAGATGCTTGGAAAAAAATAGAGGAAGTGCTATGAGTTATATTCGCAATAATGAATTTGTCTGGAAAAAAATTGGTGGTGAATCTTTTATTTTAGATGTTGCAAATGAAAAATCACACTCCTTGAATGAAAGTGCAACATGGATTTGGTGTTTTTTAGATGTGGAAAAAGAATTTGATGATATTGTAACTGAATTTCTAGTTAAGTTTGATGCTCCAGTGGAAATTGCCACTAAAGATATTCAAAACATACTAATGGATTTAAACAATCTAAATCTTGTTATTAAACAGTGAGTTTACAGTTACCATATTCTGGAAAAAGTATGTCTCCCTATCTCGAAGATGGGGATATCTTAAGTGTTTTTGAAACAAATGATAATTTTGGGCCAGGTGATTTACTGCTATACAAAAATAGTCTTGATAGTGAACTGATCGTGCATCGCTGCTTGTATGCAGGAATTTGTCCAACGGTGAAAGGAGATAGAAATCTTGAAATGGATGACTTTTCGGTAGATCTGTTGATTGGTCGTGTTAGCAGTGTTTTTAGAAAAGGCAGAAACGTTTCCTACATAAATAACATCTTCTGTAATCGTTTTTTGTCACTCTGCTCAACAAATTCATGCAGTGAACATGGAAAAGTATGTCGCTATCTACATCAAGCAACTTTAATGGTGGTTATTTTTTTGAGAAAAACGATACTATCCATAGTATATCGTATTTCAGTGATGCAACGATAGAATCTTTGGTTAGGTGTTTCAAAATAAAGTAGCGCCAGCCACCTTGCTTTCCACTAAGCAGGAGTTCTCTATTAATAATTAGTTTCCAAAGATGTTTTTTTCTAAGATTAAAAGTAGATTGCATTTCTGTTGTCAAAGAGTAGTTGAAATATTTTTTCATAATCCATAGAACTTGGAGTACTGATTGTTTTAGTTTTAAGACTTTTGATAAATCAGAGATTTGCTGCCAATCCAATTGATCATGGTATTTCTCCATGATGTAATAAAGATCTAGTAGCCAGTATGCTTTAAGAAAATTATGTTGAAATGCGAGATGACCACATAGATGCACAAATAGATAATTAAGTGAGAGCTGCAAATATCCATCAATATAGCTGGGCTCTATTTGACGATAGTCATCTTGTAAATGGTAAAAAAGATGGGTATGACATTCAATAACAATTTGCGTATGGCATGTACTTTTACCAAATGTCTTTTTGTTTAAATTTCCAAACCATTTTTTTTCTTGTAGAACTTCATATCCATCACTTAGTAAAATTTCTGTTAGTTGAGTTAGTTCTTCAACGGTGAGTAGTAGATCTATATCTGAAAGAAATCGACTACCATAATCAGTATAGATGCGATTAAGTAGATCCATTCCCTTTAACAGTACTGGAGAGATCTTTCGTTGTTTGAGCTTAGGGGAGAGCCTTTTTAATTCACTTATTTTAATTTCGTTATGAATCCACTGCTTCTTCCACTCTTGGTTATCAGCCATGATATGAGTTTGATGTGCTAAGCCTTCTAGATGGTGAGATTGCAAAAAAATATCAAATTGTTTTGAGTTATTGGATTTAATGAATTGATTTGGCCATTCGAGCTTCATATATTTTATGATACACTATGCAGATGAATTTACCATCTTGGAACTCTACATTAGCTTGGAAAAAAATTGGACCATATTTTATTATTATGGATCCAATTCTTAATAAACAAATTTTAACTCTGAATGAGGTAGGGGAAATTATTTGGAATAAATGTGATGGTGGGCACTCATTAGTTGAATGTATTGATGATCTGGAAAATAAGTTTTCGGCGTCTCGTGAGGAGCTAGAAAAAGATTGTCTTGAGTTTATCTCTATTCTATTAAAACAAGGACTACTGGTGAGTGATGTATAAAAAAATCAAACACTCATTGATGGCTGAAGCTGCAGATTATGCTTTTGATCACTGCTTACCAATTTTTACAACTTTAGAACTTAGTCAATATTGTAATTTTAGCTGTAAGCATTGCTATAATTTTGATAGGTCTGACGAACAGAAGCTTGTCTCACGTAGCTCTCCACTTAGTACTGATCGTTGGTTGACGCTTATTGATCAACTTGTCGCCGAGGGGGGGTTTTATATTGCTCTGACTGGTGGAGAACCACTAACCCATCCTGATCTTTTTACCTTAATAGATCGTATTAGAGAGCACCACTGTATTGCTCGTGTAAAAACTAATGGCAGTTTATTAAGCAAGCAAACGGCCATTAAGCTTTTTGATCATGGTGTATATTCAATGGATATATCTTTTTATGGAAATGATCGGGATACCTACAAGTCATTCTGTGGCGTCGATTTATACTCTTCAGTTGTTTCTGGTATTCGCAATGCTATCGACGCAGGTATTAGCGTAACATTGAATATTTTGTTACATCGAGGAAACTATAAGCAACTAGGTGATATGATCTCTTTTGCCGAAGGGCTTGGAGTAGAATTTAATATTACTGATGAAATCACTGAACGTTATGATGGAACAGGTGGAGAGTCTCTATGGCGGTTGCAAAAAGATGACCTCGAATGGCTTTTTCAAAGTCCTTATAAAGATTATTTTATGTACGAGAATAAGGACGGAAATGTTCAATGCTCTTGTGCGAGAACAGTATGTGGAGTTGGTGCTGATGGAGATGTCTTTCCGTGTGTTGGGGCACCGATACAAAGTGGCAATATTTTAGAGCACTCATTTGGAGATATATGGCGCCGATCCAATGAGCTGAATGATATTCGAAAACTAAAAGAGAGTGACTTTACAAGCTGTCAGGGGTGCTCATTAAGATCGTCTTGTTCCAGAAGTTCTGGGACGGTCTATGTGAACACAGGGGATTATACTGGTTGTGAAGACTTTACCAAACTCACAGCATCTTTGCGAAGAAAGTATCGCTAATCATTTTTTATAAAAATTTAACTAACATTTCACCATTTCTCTTTTTTAATAAAACATTGAAACGAAATCCACCATAAGTGATTGAGTGTTGATGTTGCTCACTATGTGGGCTATTTAAAAGAAGTTTTCTTTGTAGATTAAAATCGAAACTTGCTCGTACCTTATTACCATTATTTAATGAATATAACTCGTCATTTGTTAGTAGGTCTTCAAGGTTAAGATTGAAATTTACGCCACCCTTAATAGCACTATTAAATAGTAGCTTATATGAACCATCTTGATGAATAGATCCTCTCAATTCAGTTGTTTGTGCAGTGACCGTATTAAAAATTGGTTGATTATTATCATCAAAATCTAGAGTAACATTATAAGTAAAGTCTTCGAAAGGATTTACATCGACAAAGGTAAACTGATTTCCAATTTTCTTACAAGACTTCATATTAATATTAAATGAAACATTAATACTATCATCATTATTTCGATTTAGAGCAATTGTTTTCAATGAATATGATTGGAAAGTATCATTAGAGACGTCTGCTTGGCTTTTGCAATCGCGTACTGTGCCATCTAAAATCTTTACTACTTTAAATGAATCTGCAAATCCTGCTATAGACAATAATGCTGTTAAAAAAATAATAAGTATTTTCATGAATACTCCTAATTGTATGAAATATGAAATATGAAATATGAAATATGAACTATTAAATAATAATTAGTGAACTTATCAGAATTCTCAAATAAAGATATTCAGATGTAATATTTATATATGAACGACAGTGATGCACATTGACCAACGCTTGTTAGGGACTTCTATGATGTAATACTGGTAAGTTAAGACGTTCACCGACAGTGTGGCATGTAAAAAAGTAAGATGGGCTATTGTTGCACAGCGTATAGGTGTATAAGACGATAACTATTATTTATGGAACGGTGTAAAATGAAAAAAATATTACTCGCAGGACTACTTATAAGTGGCTCCCTATTCGCTCAAACACGTAGCCTAGAATGGGGAGAGGTTGAGAACCAGTGGTCAACACATTATGAAAATAAGTATTCGCAATTTATTCATACTTTAGGTAAGGCAAGAGCGAGAGGGTTTTGTACAACAACTCACAACTGTCTCGTTAATCCTAAATCAAATCCAGAATATTACAGTAGAAATCCTAGAGAATTACAAATTGAATCAGATTGTGCTGACTTACCATTTGTATTACGGTCTTACTTTGCATGGATGAATAAACTTCCATTCTCTCTTCCTTCTTGGCCAGTAAAAGTATTACCACCAGAGCTAGAAAAATTAGCCTTACAGATTGAGGGGTTTGGTAAAAATAATGATGATGCTCAAGATATTTTGCAACAGCATAAAAAAGAAGCGGCAGAGGTTAATAATAAAATTGCAGAGATAAAGAAACGATTAAAAACTCTAGACCGTAATATTGACGAGATGTTGATAGATGATTTGAAGTTAGAATCAAGAGAGATGAAAGCTCGTAAAAAAGAGTTACGTAAAATTGTAAGGTCTGATGCAAAAGATATTAAAAATATTGCTAAAGCAAAAGATAAATTAAAAAAATACCTGGCAAAGAAATCTAAAAATTATTCAAAACGTGATATTCGCTATACTCCTTATGGAACGAGAATTGTTAAACGAATTGGTGCTAGACCAAACTATACCATTAATCACATTGTGACTGAGATAAAGAATAAAGTTTCAACAGCCTCTTACCGTTCACGTGCAGATAAGTTTGATCAAGGTGAAAACTATCGAGATTTTTATCCAGTTAAAATTAATCGGCAAGCAATTATTCCTGGGACAGTACTTTACGATCCATCTGGACATGTTGCAGTTGTTTATGAAGTAACTAAGGATGGAAGAATTCTTCTTATCGATGCTCACCCTGACCAGTCATTAACTCATATTGTATATGGTAAAAAGTTTTCTAGAAGCTCAATTAAAATCTCTGGTGGCTTTATGAACTGGCGTCCTGTTAGCTATCAAGGCAATGAATTTATTCCATTTGCTAATGATACATTAAAAGATTATAGCCTTGTTCAGTTTACTGGAACACGAGAGAGTGATCCGGATAGAATAAATTATAAAAAAGCAGAGTTTTTCTTTAATGGGGATAAACTGGATTATTACGATTATATGCGATCACAGATGTTTTTAGGACGTGTTAGTTATAATCCACTTAACGAATTATCAGAGAGAGTTGATGAGTTATGTGAAGACCTAAGAGCGAGAAATATGTCTATTGAAAATGCGGTTGCCCATCAGATACATCTAAAAAAGCATCCTAAAAAATTACCTAAAAATATTTATGGTACGAGTGGAGAGTGGGAAGATTATTCAACACCTTCTAGAGATGCTCGTTTCAAAGCACTGTTTTTAGAAACTCAGGGAATGGTTAAAAAATATTTAAAGATGGAGCAAAATGGAGATCTTAAAATATCTTATGATGGAGATAATTTAGCTCTAGATATGAAACGAATGTATCTTGCAAAAGCTAATAAATGTAAGATTAGTGCCACGCTAAGTACAGGTAGAAAGAAGAGTTTTTCCCTGTTAGATATTGAAAAACGACTGTTTGACCTTTCTTTTGATCCATATCACTGCGTAGAGCTACGATGGGGAATGACGGAGGTTTTTGATAAAAAAGCTTATGCAGCCAGTATTCAAGATGAATTTGATATATCAGCAAGTGAGAAGGTTGCCGTATGTACAGATAGAACTAAGATTAAGTGGTTTACTGCAGAAGCGGGATTGCGTAATCAAATAAATAGAGATTATAAAGAAGAGATGGATTATACTCTCTTCGGCGTAAAATTACATAAACTAGGTGTTGCGAACCGACCATCTCTTAACATGGTAGAGGTTATGTTACGGTATGCTCTCTAAATTCCAAGTAGATAAATTAGAATAATTGCTAAAGTTATTTGAAAAATAAAAATTGTGCCTCCTGTATATAATATGGAGGCACCGTTGTTTTTAATTGCAGAAAAACTTATATTCATTCCTATTGCTGCCATTGCATGTGCCAGTAATATTTTGCTTAAGGTCAGTAGATTTGTGATTAAAAAGTGCTCTCCTACAAAGGAGGTAACAGCACTTGCTGACAGAAATCCTATAATAAATAGTGGAAATGTGGGGATAGTTATCTTTCCTTGTTGTTTGCTCATTTTATAAAAGGAGTATCCTAAGACGATAGGTCCAATCATTAACACACGAAACATTTTAATTAAAATTGCCCCTTCTCCAACTTCTTGACCCATTGCAAATCCTGCTGCTGCAACATGCCCTACTGATTGCAAGGTTCCACCAATTAGAAAGGATGACTGAAGGTTAGAAAAATTTAACAGTTTGGCTAAAAAAGGTGTAACAAAAATACCGATAGTACCTAAAAAATTAATAACTCCAATCACAATTCCCATTTGGATGATAGGAGCTCCCCATACAGGATTAAATGCAGTAATTGCAGATGAGCCACAGACAGCATTACCTACTCCTGTTAAAATAGAAGCCTTCGAGTCTAGTTTAAAAAGACGACCTAATATTGGAGCAAGTGCAATCGTGGCAGTAATGGATATGCAGACAAAAATAATTGTATGCGTGCCAAGTTCAGCTAAGTAGGTGAGGTTCAACTTGAGTCCCATCAAAATAATTGCACCTTCAAGAATCTTTTTTTCAGAAAAAATAATTCCTTTTTGAAACTGCTTTTTTTGATTTAGTTTTAAGATGTTTCCAATAACAATACCTAAGAGCAGTGAGGTTGTAATTAGATCAAGTGGATAGCCTGCGATAGATGAAATACCATAGCTTATTGCCATTATTATAAAAACAATCCCAATACCTTGAATCATTGATGGTTCTCTTGAATCTCTAAAAAGATCTCTTCAACAGGGTGGTCTACTTTTAAAATCCAGCTGCGATGGTGTTTTATTTCAAAGGGAGAGGCAAGCTCTTTTTCATTAAAAATATTTTTTATTTTTAAGTTTTTAGTTTTTTTTGATTCAATCTTTATTGTACGGGTCTCAGAGCTAAGGTTGTGGATAATAATGATAGGTTCTGTATTATGAGATAGGGTATATGCCAAAAGGGATGGCTCTTGTACGAATTCTAGAATAGAGTGGTAGTCTTCCACTGCTAGGTTTATTGTTACTTCATAGTTTTCATCTAAAGTGTATAAGGAAATCAGATTGAATCCTAATGGTGAGTAAGCACTGTGCAGATAGTTCCATTCTCCCGCTGTTTTAACTAATTTAATTTGCAGGTCATTGTCAAAACCCCACATGGTAGTGTTGAATTGCTCAATTTGCTTTTTACTGAATTCAATTGTGCTATTACCTTGAGCATCAAACTCGATAAGGTGGGGGTTATTCTCAGGGTTTCCATTTTGAGTAGAAAAGATTTCTCCAATTAGATAGAGCTTTTTTAGAGCGGGGCCACCGGTAAAGTTTATTATTAACTTTGGAAGTTGAGAAAAAGAGGTGGCAGCATTCCTGGCAATAGGAGGGGTCTTTTCAATAAATTTAATATTATCTTTGATCTCCTGTGCATTGTTAAATCTTGTTACATTGAGTTTTCGACGTAACTTAATGAGTGACTTTAATCGTGAAAAAAGTTTGGGGAACTGATTTTTATTTTCCCAACGGATCATATTAGTCCAATCTCCAGAGCAATATGAGTTTTCGTGAAAAAATTGATCTTGGTTTTCACTTAATAGTAGCTGAGAGGAATGTGCTCGGTAAGGGGTGGGGTCGTTAGCAGACATGGGCTTGCTTCTTCCAAACTCCACTCCTCCGTGCAGAACAATTCTCCCTTGAGAGCTAAATAATAGTGAAAGAGCTCGTCGGACACTTCTCTCTTTTTGCTTGCTATCTCCAGCAACGGTAAGATTTATTTTATCCCAAAGGGTGAAACCATCATGAACATCTAAAAAATTAATTGTATTGACCGGATCATCGGCAAAATAATTGTACGAGTCGTTTCCTAAAATGACATCTATACGTCCATCTCCATTATAGTCATGGGGATAGTTCTTTATTCCACCTAAAATGGCTGATTTTGCTTTCAGATTTTCATTTAAATTTCCTTGAACAATTCCATGGTGATCTAAGTGTCCAATAAAAGCATCTCGGCATGAATCATTAAAAATTCCTAATCCAATATCTTTGGGGTAGTTATTTTTTGTTATTGCCTGTGCCAAAGGAATATCGGTGAAATTCCATCCTTCTCCATACAAAATTACATCACTACCTAACTCTTTTCTAATTTCTATCATGGTGTCATGGTCCATGAAGCTCATGAGATCAAAGCGAAATCCATTAATATTAAACATGCGAGTAAAATATTTTAGAGAGTCGATAACTAGTTTTCGAACCATGAAAATTCGTGATTCTACTGAAGCGCCTGCACCGGTACCATAAGAAATATCTCCCCAGCTATTTCGACGTAGATAGCATCCTGGAGCGACACATTCTAGAGTTTTTTCATCATAGATATGGTTATAGACAACATCCATAATTACACCAACATTGTGAAGGTGTAGGTTTTTAACCATGGAGTGAAATTCAATTATTCTATTCGTGGGATCTTCTGGTGTAGTTGAATACCATCCCTCTAGAGTGAAGTAGTGAAGTGGGTCATATCCCCAATTATAGTTTAGGTCTTCTTTTAGACAATTTTGATCTTGATACTCTTGTCTGGTTTCATCAACGGAGTGAAACTTTTGGACAGGCATGAGCTGAACATGTGTGATACCAAGATCTTGTAGATAAGGAGCTAGCTTGGAAAAGCCAGCATAAGTTCCCTTAAGCTCCTGTGCAATGGGTGCATCTGGTGAGATGGTAAAGTCTCTAATGTGAGCTTCATAACCAATAAATTCTAAGGGAGAACTTAGAAGATCACTATTTTTTTTAGCTTCTGTAGCTGTTTTAATAAATTTTTCAAAATCAATAACAACACTTTTTGGATGAGGGGATTTTTTTGTCACTGGGGTAAGAGATTTTGCATATGGATCAATTACTGTATTAGTAACTTCCATACTGGTGATTTCATAGTGATAAAGTAATTTATGAAAAGTACTGAGTGGAAAATCTTTTAGTTGAATGTTGGTTTCCCAGATCCCTTGTTGACTCTTAGTCAGACTGTACTGATAAATATATTGTTGGGTTACTGGATGAAATAGAGTCACCTTAACCATACTGGCAGTTGGACTCCATAGACCGAAACTCAATTTATCTGGAGTAACTATTGCGCCTAAAGGCTGCTGAACGAAGTAGTGTTTATTTAGTAACTCTTTTGTAGGATATAGGTAGAAGCGTTTTTGTCGGTGCAGAAAATATATATTTTCAGATAGATTAATAGAATATGGTGTTGATATTGATAGGTGAAAAAAGTCATCATTATATTCATGCTTAATGGTAAATGGAATTGTATTACCTTTTAAGTCTAATAGTAGCAGATCAATTGGCCTAGAGTTCCCATTAATAACTAAATCAATGGTGTTAATATCTGTGAGCCAAGCAAATTGAATAGTACTCATATAATCCCTGTTTTAAAGCTTATTCTATCTTAAACGGGAGAGCGTTTTGGAGCAATGTTTTTAAGATGACGCACTGCTCACGCGAGATTTGACTAAATAGCTTTATTTTTTCTATTATATCCAAATGATAAAAAAGATTATTTGCTTACTAACGCTAATTACCATTTCCTACTCATGCTCACATCCAAAGCAGAAGTTGGATCAGAGCAGAGTTCACTACCTGCAACACTTAAGATCATCTCAAGTAACGATGTCTAAAAGACAGTTTACAGTTTTTTTGGAAAGTGAACTGCGCAAAAAACAAGGTGAGCTTAACGCTCTTGAGGGAATGAGACAAAATGAAGAGACCATGTTGTCTACCGATGAGCAGAGGGCCAGGGAGCTTGGCTCAGAACAAAGTGTTTTCTTTTTAGGTAAAAAGAGTAGGAAAATGTCTTTAAGAGATATTCATATGCGTTCAGATAGCGTGCAGCGCTCTATTTTTGATATTAGGGCCTTACTTTCGGAGCAATAAATGAAGATTTTTAGTTTTTTATTTATGTTTTTAGCAACATCTCTATTTGCATCAGACAATTTTGTGTTTTTGGGACTGGATGATTTTTCTATGAGCAGAGAGAGCATCAAATTTCCCCTTATTGGTACCGTTGCAGCTAATAAAGTTGTTTTTTTATACGATGATCAAAATATTGAAATTAATGGTAGTGACCATCAGTTGTATATTGCAGATGTTTTTTTAACTGATAGTCGCTTGGTTTTTAACAATGATTTTTTGAAATTCTCTACGCCCCTAGATAGTACAAACCCATTGTATATGCTTGATTCAATTAAAGCTAAAGATTGTGATATTGAGATCAACACCAAAGGTGCGCTGATTGATTCTGTATATCTTGATTTTAGTTTGAAAGATGTATTAATTAAAATAAAAAATGCACAGCTTGATTGCAAATCAGATATTGGTTTCACCATGGATGTAGATGAGATATGTCTAAAAGATTCGACAATTAAAAAATTAGGAGAGGATAAAGCAGTAGTTGAGATCAGCAGTCTTAACCAAGAGAAACCAGCTTCCGTAAAAATTGATTTAAATAAGATAACTGTTGAGCCTCACTCTATTTCAGCAATTGCGACACAGATTATAGGGAAGTTTAATGGAGCGACTTTTACGTTAAATGAAGGATTTTTAACTTGTTCAAAAATCCATGAGAGATCCCTTGATCTGGAATCATTTTTTAAAGGTTGCCTGGTTAGTGCAAAAAGTAAGGCACGAGTGTTGCATTTTAAGAGTAAGTATTATGATGTTGAAGTTGAAGAGGCACAGTTAGAAATTGGTGAAGATTTTTATCATCTAGATGCTGCATACTCAAACTTTGAAACAGGATCTCAGCGGACACGTGCTTCAAAATTTAGATTAGATTGCTTGAAATTACCAATGCCTAATGATGCAGTAGATAGCAATACTTTGTTAAAAGGATGTTTTGACAGAGGTTCACTATTTATTGGCCACCTTGACCCTGATAATACTAAGAACAAAAGTAAAGACATTATCGATACGGATAATTTAAAAGATATAAATCTTAATTTTGAAGATAATACATTTTCTCTGAGTGCAAAATCAAAAATTATTTTTCGCTTCTCTTTCAAGGCACATGGAACAACAGAGTGGAATGAGACGCGAGACGTTATTAAGTTTCACATTCAGAAGGCCAGCATGGCCAGCTTTCCTGCCACCAAGATGATGATGAGAATCTTAGCTAAATTTATTGGTTCAGAGCGTATGTCTATTGAAGAGAATACTATAACAATTAAATTCTAGGCTAAATACCTAATTTCAATAAGAATATAACAAATTTTGCCGTCTAAGTTGCTTGGCTCGCTTTCTATCTCATTCATACCGATATAGTAAGTATGAAAGAGGTACTAACTCAGCTTACATTTTTTCCAACTCGCTACCTAGAAGGATTTTTTAGGCGCTTTGAAACACCTATAATATTAATACTATTTACTTTTTTACGTTTAAAGCGACCCCTGCGATGGGGTAAAGAGATCTATCCGTTAGATTTCAGTACTATTCGAGAATTGGTTCGTAACTCGCTATATAAAAAAGACCTTACACGTAAGGCAGAGGGCCCGGCTTTTTTCTTTGAGCAGTGGCAGTTGATAACTCCGGCTAATTGTAGAGAAGAAAAATTATTGTCACAATCTTTGAAGTTTTTTGTACCTCATGAGGTTTGTCAGATTGTGGTGAAAACGAAGTCAGGTGATATGTTTGAATCATCAGTCTGTCATGGCCTATTTTTCTCATTTGGAGATAGCTCTAGAATAAATCGTATGATCATTAAAACATTGAGAACTAACGATATTGAGAAATCAGCGATTAGTAAAATTGATATTATTCATACCCACCCCAGTATCGACTTTATTTTAGAGACAAATAAACAAGAGAGTTTTTTATATCTAAATGCACTAAGCAAAAGTGACCTAAATATGGCAGGGCATGTCTCAAAGCAGTGGAATAATCTAATTACAATAAAGGCAGTTACTCATTCTCAATTAAGTTTTGCAGCGACCTATTTTCAAGGTAAGATTCTAGACTATTAAAAATTTTATGTGAGGAATAATGAACCACAAAATAGAACTGATTAGTTTTAAGTTATGCCCTTTTGTTCACCGATCTCTTATTTTATTAAATGAAAAAGGTGCTGATTATAAAATTACCTATATTGATCTGGCTAATAAGCCAGAGTGGTTTTTGAAAATATCTCCACTTGGTAAGGTTCCCTTACTTAAAGTTAATGGAGAAGTGTTATTTGAGTCATCTGTTATAAATGAATTTTTGGATGAACTTATTTCACCATCACTTCATCCCACTGATATTTTGATAAAGGCAAAGCAGCGAGCATGGGTTGAGTTTAGCTCTACACTGGTCTTTGATATGATTAACTGGGTAAAAACTAGTAATGCTGATGACTTTAACAAGGCTAAACAGGTCTTTGAAAGTAAGTTACACATGATTGAACAAGAGCTGCAAGGAGCTTTTTTTGGCGAATGTTTTCAACTTGTAGACATTGCCTTTGCTCCTATTTTGGTTCGTTTATCTTTTATTGAAAACAATACTCCTGCAGTACTAGATGGATTTCCAAAAATTAAACAGTGGATGGAATCTGTAACGGTAAGACAATCAGTGGATAAAAGTTTTGATCAAGAGCTAGAAAATCTTTTTATTAATCGCTTCAAGCAACAAGGTTCACTTCTTCTGGGTAGTGATAAAAAAGATTAGATCTCTTTTAGCTCAAATTTTGGTTCCGTTGCATTAACTTGATTCTTTTCTAAAATGAGCCAGGATAGCGTATCAATTTCAAATTCGAGGAGGGAATTATGGATTTTAAACGCTAGCGGTTTCAGTCGGGTATTATATTAACCATTCAACTATCTATCGCTGGGTTTTAAAATTCAATCCTATAATTGAGAAAAAGTAAAGGCCCTAGATCTGCACTTTTATGATAGAGACCCCCAGATGATTGTAAAAATTACATACATGATGTTTATTTGATGCTAAGCGTCAATGCGGGTGTTATGATCTCAATGTTGAAAGAAATTAGTGTATCCATAAGGGGGAAATGATGAAATTACCAAAGCTAACACAGGGACTGTTATTATCAGCAGCAATACTTGCTTCTATGTCAGTATCAGCAGGAATTTTCAGTACAAGAAGTTCATGGGAGCGACTAAAGGTCAGTGCTGTTTCTAAGTGTGAAGGCGTTGTTCTTGAAAGACTTTTTTCCAACCCAGATAGAATAATTAGTCCAGATGAATTATCCCCAGAAGAGAGAAGGGACCCTGAAATTATAAATTTCTTAAAAAATGCTAAAACAGACCCCATCACTGGAGGTCTTTATACTCTTTCAGCAGAGAATGGAGGTAGATCCGAAAGAAACAGGTTTGCGTGGACACACTTACGTGTTCATTTTATGGCATATGGTCCACCTAAAGGAAACCAAATAAACTATCCTGTCGAATCAGTTTTCTACCGTTCAAATGGGTCTCTTGGTGTAATACAGTCTGTTACTTCTTTTGCGCGTAGAAATATATTCGGTGGAATAGAATGTATACCACTCTAAAGATCCGTACAGCAGAGTCTGCTACTGCATAAGGTGTCATTTGCAAATGACGCCTTACCTATGCCAGGGTGAATGCATGAAATTTGTTTTTCCCCACTCCTTTCTTATGCATCTCCACATATAGGAATGCTGTTCTTAATAATTACCTGCGCAACAAGTGATTCTAACTCATGTGGTTTCATATATAATGTCACCAAACCCAGATTCTTTTACATGGATATTTACAACAGCACTAAATTGGGAAGAGTCAGAAAATATGCAAAGGTATAAGTTTTCCTTAAAGCATTAAGGAGTTATAAGTTAATGCAATGGAAGCCAAATTTTGCCAAAATTTGGCAATTATTGTAGTGTACGCCTCTATCAAAGAGGAATGTATGGATAAAATAGATAATGCTAAAGACAGTGAAAAGAGTACCCTTCCCCAAGAGGGGGCAGCAATTGAGATGCCTGATAACTTTACGATTCCAGATCCACAAAAACTCCAAGCTGAGCTAGAAGAGCTAGTTAAGAATAAATATGGTGATAAGGTAAAGATTGTCTCTCAGGAGCTTGGACCGATGCCAGGAGCTGGAGCTGAATCAAACCTTGAAGACGAGCAAAAGCAAAACGAGCGTTACCAGCAGGAGCTGGAGCAGAGTTTAGATTTCAACTTCTTACCTAAAGAGATTGTGGAAGACCTTGATAAATATGTAATAAAACAAGAGCTGGCTAAAAAATCCTTATCGATTGCAATTTGTGATCATTACAACCATGTGAAA
>DAOWEO010000106.1 GCA_030638415.1 Bdellovibrionales bacterium
AACTCCATGTCATTATATTAAAAATAGCAGACTGCAATAGTGTACAAATCTTGACTGGCTTTTGCAAAAAATAGTTATTTTCTTTTAAGAATAACTAATGATTCCCAGTGAAACGTAGATGGAAAGAAATCTAATAGGTAGGCAGCATCTATTTGGTACTCATCAAGTAAGTTCTCGATATCACGGATAAGAGTTGATGGATTACAGCTAAGATAGACAATTGTTTCTGGGCGAAATAGCTGTACAACCTCTGCAATATTTTTAAGACCACTGCGCGGTGGGTCAAGAACTATTATCTCTGCTGCTTTAACTTGAGATTCTAAAGATTTAAGTGCTTTTTTTCCATATATATCAAGTTGTACATAATGCTGGTTTTGGTGTTGCATATTGCGTATCGGTCCACTATCTACAACGGTGATATGGTGGTTCTCCAGCTCTCTCGTTAAGTTTCCATCTCCACCAAACAGATCTAGTATGTTAACTTTCCTGTCTGTGGGAAGTATGTCTTTGTAGATAGTAGAAAAAATCTCTAAACATTTTTTATTTTGTGATTGGTTGATCTGGGTAAATCCACCTGCGGCGTATCTTTCATTGTAGGAGAGTTTCACTGCATTATTTTGCTGGTAAATTTCAAGGTGCCCTTCAGTGGGACCTTGGGAACTTGCTGTAATCCAGCTTTTATTTTTATATAGCCCATCTATTGCCTGCTTTACATCATTGCTGGGTAAAAGGCAGGAAGGAATTGGCAAAATTTCATCTTTTGAGCTGGCAATCATTCCGAGTTGTGAGGTTCTTCTGTCGTAGTGAAGCTGCATTCGGTTTCGGTAGTGGAATCTTTCTGTTGCAGCTACTGGTGTAATTTTTTGCTCAAAGCCACAGCTGGCAAGCTGCCTTTTGAACTGTGATAGCTTTTGCTCTAGTTCAAATTCATAGCTGGTATGGAGATAATGGCATCCTGAGCACTGAGCATAATGGGGACAAGGAGAAGTTTCTCTGTGTGGGGACGGAGTAGTAATTTTGATGAGTTTACAAAAATTGACCCCTTTTCTGCTGGCCACTACCTGCGCTTTACCCTCTTCCCCAGGAAGAGTTTGAGGAATAAAATAGATATTTCCATTCTCCTTATGAACTCCCTGACCAAATTGGTCTAGGTGTTGAATGCAAAACGATATCTTGGCTATTTTCATAAAAAACTCTTTTAGTCAGTTAATGGATGGTTTTACCTCATTAAAACCCACAACTATTTATAATATCATATAGTTATATATGCAAAAGTTTTTACAAAAAATGCCATTTTTAATTGAGCTATTTCTAAATGGTAGTTACATTATTTTATACTCACTTTTCAAACATTCTTCAATGCTAGACGAGTATCCACATCAGCTTATTGAAACAATTTTACACAGCACTGCCTTGATGGTTCCGTTTTCAATATTTTTTATTTTAATGGTGAACTATATGAGTTCACGCAGCTTTGAAAGCTTTATGCGTAAACATGTCTTTTCACTATTTGTTTTTTTTCCATTAGTGATCATGTGGGGAGACTTACAGTTTACTTTTTTACTATCTTCAGCTCACCTTATTTCATCAATTTTTATTCTTTACGAAAAAGATGAGATACGTCCTGCACCGACTTCAGTAGCGACTAGAAGCTGGTTTAAATCACTGTCTCTCAAGCCTGCTCAGGCCGTTATTATTTCCTTTGTGGGTCTAAGTGTTTTTGGGGCCATGTTATTAATGCTTCCACTGTCAACTATTAGTAAAGATGGAATTGGGTTTGTTGATGCTCTATTTATGTCTTCGTCTGCGACCTGTGTGACGGGATTAACAACAGTATCTCTAACTGAAGATTTTTCTCTTTTTGGGCAGATTATAATTTTATTATTAATTCAAGTAGGGGGGCTAGGATACATGACACTGTCTTCGTCGCTTACTATATTACTTGGAAGATCAATTGCCATACGTGAAAAACTTATGATGCAGGATTTGTTAGGAGTTAACTCACAAGAAAACTTATCAGACATGATTGTGGATATTGTTAAATACACATTTTTTATAGAGCTGTGGGGTGGTATTCTTTTATCGCTAGGATTCTTTTTTATGGAAGACTACGAGCTGAGCAGTGCAATTTATTATGGGATCTTTCATAGTGTTTCAGCCTTTTGTAATGCAGGTTTTGCACTATTTGATAACTCGCTTGTGAACTTTGCCTCTAACCCTGTAATTAACTTTACCATTATGGGACTTATCACTTTTGGTGGCTTTGGTTTTATTGTATTACGTGAGCTGCGTGATGTGGCATTACATAAAAAAAGTATTATACGTCTATCTCTACACTCGAAAATTGTACTTTCCACCTCATTTATTTTAACCATCTTTGGAACTCTAATTATATTTTTTGGAGAGTATCTACATGCGCTTGATGCCTATTCATTATGGGATAAAATACAAATTTCAATTTTTCAATCAGTAACACTTCGAACGGCAGGTTTTAATACGATTGAGCTAGGTCACCTCCATAGTTATACCCTCTATGCCATGATGCTATTCATGTTTATCGGAGCCAGTCCTGGATCAACTGGTGGGGGAATTAAAACCACTACTTTAGCCATTTTATACCAATCGATTAGAGCAACACTGCGTGGTGATAAAGACGTTCGTATTTTTAAACGTACCATCGCACCGGAGACCATTTTACGTGTAACGGCCCTGACTTTTATCTCGATTGTAATTGTAACCATGTCGATTTTTCTTTTAATGAAAGTGGAAACTAAGCAGACTCTAATGAGTATTATGTTTGAAGTTGTAAGTGCCTCAGGAACAGTAGGTCTTTCATTGGGAATTACATCATTTTTATCTGCTTCAGGAAAAATAGCTATAACCATTGTTATGCTAATTGGTAGAATGGGACCGTTGACGTTGATTTTAGCGTTAGGGGATAGAGGAAAACGTATTGATGGGGTAGAATATCCTGTTGGTAAAACAATGATCGGGTAGAGATTGCAAAGGAAATTATATGTTAGTTGCAGTGATTGGATTAGGAACATTTGGAGAGCATACGGCGGTCAACCTATATAACAAGGGAGCCGATGTGATTGCGATTGATCTGGACCCCAAACAGATTGATAAAATAAAAGATCGCGTGACCCAGAGTTTGATTATGGATGTGACGAATGAACGAGCACTGCGCAGTGCTAATATTTCAGATGTGGATATTGCAATTGTGGCAATTGGAGACAGTATCGAGCAGAGTGTTATGGCGGTTGCGATGCTTAGAAAGCTAGGAGTGGGCAGGGTATTGGCACGAGCAACTTCAGCAATTCACGAGCATGTACTACGTGAAGTTGGTGCCAGTGAAATCATGAAAGTTGAAGAAGAGATGGGAAATATTATTGCATCCAAAATTATTGCCCCACACGTGTTACAGCGTTATAACTTTGCTGCTGGATATTCATTAGTTGAAATGAAATTAGATAAACGCTTTGAAGGAAAAACTCTAGTAGAGAGTAAGATTAGACAAAATTATAATCTTAATATTGTTGCTCTCCAAAAGAGAATCCCCTATATCACAGAGGATGGAAAGTCCGCTTATAGAATAGAAATAAATGATTCACCAATGCCTATGGATATTATTAAGTCTGATGATATTGTGGTGTTAGTTGGTAATGATAAGAATATGGATAAGTTTTTTAGCGACTTTGAAGGTAATTAATTATGAATTTATCACTTAAAAAAAGAGTCGGTTTTAGTTTTGTTGTTGCGACGTTAGTAACGGTATTTTTATCAATTACTGTCTACTACCATCTGGCCACAATGCATGATCGAATTGAAGTATTTAACCATGATGATAATTTACAAAATCTGACATTATTTGAAATACGAGTAAATGTTCTTTCAATCATCAAGGCACAGCGAAAGATCATTTTACAACGTAATAAAGTTGATAAAGAGGCTGTCACAACTCTGGTTAAACGGGTTGAGGAGTTAAACTTTGAACTAGGTAAGTTAGAAGTTGTCTATCCGATTGAGAAAGTACGACTCCTTATCTCAAAAATGAAAGGTGGAACTGATTCTCTTGCTGCTATCTTACAAAAAACTGGCTGGACTAGAAGGGGGCGATCCTTTGACATTGTAACGATATCAACTCTAACAGATAATTTGCTGGATAATTTAACTGAAATTTTATCGGTACTGAGTAAGCAATCCCAATTGCGGGAGGAGAAGCTGCAAAAGATTCTGATTGACACTAAGCGTTATATGATGATTACCCTAATTATTGGTTTTTTATCGACAATAATTTTAGGGCTGGTAATTCCGGGTAAGATTGCTCTACCGTTTAAAAAGATAAAAGATGCCATAAGGGAGCTACAGGAGTGTAACTTTGATGTTTCCATCTATTATGAACAAAATGATGAAATTGGTGAGATTGCTAAAGAGATGAATAAGATGATTCACGGGCTGAAGGTTTTTGAAGAGTTACGTGCCGATCGAATTAGTGTTGAAAATAGGCGTTTTGATGCTTTGGCCAATATGGTTAAGCGACCAGTACTAGTTGCTGACACTGAAGGGCATATTGTATATATGAATAATCGTATTTATAACATCTTACAGGTTCAGTCTGAAGATGTTATTGGCAAGGAGATGAGTGAAAAATTCGTACCACGCTCGATTATTTCCTGCTTTGAGCTGGCCATTAAACGGCGAACTAAAATAGAAAATGAAGAAGTCATTATTAAAAAGAAGCTAGTAGCGGAGCTTCTATCTCCAGAGCCAGTGACTGCGTTAATGGAAGAAGAGCATGATGAAGCTGGCCCAAAAGAAATTGTTGAGCCGGTAGAGGCGAAGGTAGAGACTATTTATAATGGTTTTGCCAATATTATCCCAATACGAGGTAAAAGTAGTGCTCAGGATTATTATCTAATGGTGCTCTCGACAGAAGTCTTTTCATAGGATAATCTTTTTCACGCTGATTTAGCGTTACCAGAAAAGGATTTTAGTGAATGGATAACCGTTTTATTCGTAATTTTTCAATCATTGCTCATATTGACCATGGCAAATCTACTTTGGCAGATAGACTACTAGAGATTACCAAGACAGTCTCAGACCGTGAGAAAAAAGATCGTCTCTTAGATAATATGGAGCTAGAGCGGGAAAGAGGTATTACCATTAAGGCGCAGACAGTTCGTCTGACTTACAATGCTGATGACGGTAATACCTATTACTTAAACTTAATTGATACTCCGGGACATGTCGATTTCTCTTATGAAGTGAGTCGTTCTCTGGCGTCTTGTGATGGAGCTCTACTCGTAGTCGATGCTTCACAGGGCGTTGAAGCGCAGACTCTGGCCAACGTATATATGGCAATTGAAAATGATTTAGAAATTATGCCTGTACTTAATAAGGTGGATCTTCCTCACGCCGATGTTGATAAGGTTAAAGAAGAAATCGAAGAGATTATTGGCCTTGATACAGCTGAGGCATGTGAAGTTTCTGCAAAATCAGGACTGGGAGTAGAAGATCTATTAAAAGAGATTATAAAAAAGATTCCACCTCCGGCTGGAAAGGTAGAAAATAACCTACAGGCACTTATTTTTGACTCTTGGTTTGATCAGTATCAAGGAGTTGTCGTACTTGTTAGAGTTGAAGAGGGAACTTTAAAATTAAAGGATAAGGTATTTTTTAAGCACTCCCAAGAAACTTATGAAGTGCTTAAGCTAGGGGTAAATGCTCCATTTTTTACCGAGGTAAAAGAGCTCGGAGCAGGTGAAGTTGGAATGATCATTTGTGGTATCAAAACGGTTCGTGATGTTAAAATTGGCGATACTGTTGTGCTAGATAAGCAGCGCAATGATACTGATGTTCTCTCGGGATTCAAAGAAGCAAAATCAATGGTATTTTGCGGAATCTTTCCTGTCGATTCTGTTGATTATGAAACTTTGAAAGAGTCATTAGAGAAACTTGGGCTGAATGATTCTTCTTTTACTTATGAGCCTGAAACGTCACAAGCTTTAGGATTTGGTTACAGGTGTGGATTTCTAGGCCTGCTGCATATGAATATTATTCAAGAGAGATTGGAGCGGGAGTTTGAGCTAAATTTAATTTCCACTGCACCATCATGTGGATACCAGATTGAGACTGTCAAAGGTGAGTCATATGAAATTGATAACCCGGCAGACTATCCTGATATAAGTAGCATCGAGAAAATTTTAGAGCCAATTTTAGAAATATCAATTCATGTTCCAAACGACTATGTCGGTAATGTTATTCGCCTTTGTGAAGAGCGCCGTGGAGTACAACAAGAGATTAAGTATATTACTACAGACCGCGTACAGATTATTTATGACCTGCCGCTGAGTGAGATGGTTTTTGATTTTTATGACAAACTTAAGGGGATGACAAAAGGTTACGCCTCAATGGATTATGAGTTTAAAGAGTATAAAGCAGCTAAATTAGTGAAGCTAGAAATTATGCTTAACGGTGAGAAAGTGGATGCCCTCTCTCTTATTTGTCATAAAGATAATGCGTTTTATCGTGGGCGTGATTTGACTCATAAATTAATGAAGACGATTGGTCGACAGCAATTTGATATTGCTGTTCAGGCGGCGATTGGTGCAAAAATAGTTGCCCGTGAAACAGTTAAAGCGCTTAGAAAAAATGTATTAGCAAAATGTTATGGTGGAGATATCTCACGAAGACGTAAACTTTTAGAGAAGCAAAAAGCAGGAAAGAAACGCATGAAAATGGTGGGAAATGTTGAAATTCCACAAGAGGCTTTCTTGGCAATTTTGAAGGTTGATGATTGATGCTTAGTAAATTTTCTACTTTAATTGATGATGCCATTGCTTACTTTTCTAGGGAGAGTAATCGTGATGACCTCCTATATGCACAAAGTGCTTATGGTGAATTAGTCAGCCCAATAAAGCAGGATGATGATGATCACAATCGCCGCATGGCCGGTTTTTATGACTGGTACTTATTTGATTACTATCGAAACGAAGGCGACAAAAAACACATTAACCTTTTTTTAGATATGCAGGGTGGAGATGAAGAACTTACTATTATTGCTGACTCTGTAACTTTGTCTCTGTTTGAATATCTAGACAGTAGCTGGTTTAAAAAAAATATTTATAAAGATCAACTGACTGGTAAAAAGCTAATGCTTGTAACCGATCACCGTGAGCTACTATTTTTAAAAGAAGATATTTTATTGGGATATCATGGCACAATTGGTGAAAATGTTTTCTTTCTAGACGGTGTTGGATCATTAGAACGAAAGGCTAAAAAAATAATTTTAAAAGAGAAGAAGCGTGTGGTAAAGCAACAAGATGAGAACATGCTTAAAAGCTTCTTATATCAGTTAGAATTGCTTGATCTTCGTTATCGCCACTATCAGCATGTGGGACCTGAAAAGATTTATCTATTTGATTATGCCAAAAATTAAAAAACTTACTTTGTGGAAGTTTTTTTTCTCCTACGTCTTTAGAAGAAAATATATTTACATCATTGGCGTCTTTTCACTTATTGCCACCGCTATTTCTCAATCCGCACACCCTCGTTTAATAGGTTATGCTATTGATCAACTGAACGGAAAACTTATCCCTGAGTTTTTTAAATTATCTAGTCCTATATATACATTTTATTTTCTCTTGGGTATTTATCTTTTCTTTCATCTAACTCTGTTTGTTGGTAGATGGGCTTGGAGACGATTTCTAGCCCGTGAGACCCATTATGCCGGAAATTATCTACGTAAGTTACTATGGCAGCGGGTGCAATATTTTAAGCAAGAGGAGTTAAACTCTAAGTTTACTCCCGGTGTTTTAATGAGCTTGTCAGCGAGTGATGTTTTTAGTGCCCGTTTTCTATTTGGTTTTATTTTGATGGCAATTTTAGATGTAACTTTTTTATTTATATTTGCAAGTTTAGGCATGATGCAAGTTGATCTTGAACTAACCATGTGGATGCTTGTAATAATGCCATTACCAGGTATTATTGCCTGGCGAATTAGTAAATTAGAGATTGTTGCCTATTCAGAATCAAAAGAAGAGTTAGCCAGCTTTAATGACAAAGTTTCGCAAGTTATTACTACCATAAAACTGCAACGGATTTCTGGTAATCGCTCTTTTTGGGAAGGGATGCTCTATGATATGGCATCACGTTTTCGTTCTAAAAAGTTACGTGCTGTTTTAATCAGTTTTTACTTTTTCCCAGTAATGGGGGGAGCTATACTCATTTCTTACTCACTGCTTTTTTATTTTGGAATTAGTAAAGTTCAAAGTGGTGTCTTGAGTGTTGGAGAGTTCGTTAGTTTACAAGGTTTTATTTTACTTTTACAACATCCTATTTTGGATTTGGGCTATATTATATCGGAATGGCAAAAGGCGAAAGCTTCCTTACAGCGTCTACTTGATCTTTTTAATAATGAACTAGATGGCTTTTTATTGCCACGTATCGCAAAGGAAATTAGCTACACATCAAATCCTTATTCCATTACAAATCTTAATTTTGCTTATAAGGGAAAAGATGAAAAACAGCTTTTTAATAAGTTTAATTTAACTATTAAAAATGGTGACCGGTTGGGACTAAAAGGTGAAATTGGCAGTGGCAAGTCTAGCTTATTAAAAATATTGGCTGGACTGGAGCTAGGATTCTCAGGAGAGGTCCTTTTTAGAGGCGAAGACATTCGTAGTTTTGCCCGTGAGCAATTAGCTGAGGAAGTAACATACGTTGATCAAGAAAATTTTCTCTTTGCTGATAGTATTAGAACTAATATTGCTTTAGATATGGAGTTATCTGAGGATGATCTTTGGTATTATTTGAAATTAGCATGTGTTGATGAAGATATCAAAAATCTTGAACACTCTCTTGATACAGAATTAGGTGAGTGGGGAATTAATCTCTCTGGAGGGCAAAAACAGCGTGTATGTCTTGCACGAGCTCTGGCACGTAAACCATCAGTACTACTCTTAGACGATTGTCTAAGCGCTGTTGATACACATACTGAGCTGGTGATATTAGAAAATTTAGATAGAGAGTTAAAAAACTGTACCGTTGTGTGGGTTGCACATCGTGACTCCACCCTTCAAAAATGTCATAGGATAATTAATTTAGATGAACGATAAGAGTTATCAAAACAGAGACCTTGTTCGTAACCTAAGTGACTGGAAGTCATTTACTGTTTTATGGCCTTTTTTTAAAGCACAGTGGAAGGGATATATCTTTGCATTTATTCTTTTAGGTGTGAGCTCTTTGATGATGATTGCAGGATCTAAAGTTTTAGGAACTTTTGTTGATAGAGTTTTAACCCAAAAACATTGGGATGAGATGTGGTGGTACATCAGTGGTTTTCTCTTTCTAGAAGTGTGTTCAATACTCTTAATGTGGATAGGTCGAAAACTATTAGCACAATACGGTACTGGATCAATCTTGGAAATAAGGAAAAAACTATTTGGGCATATTCATGAATTACCACTTAGGTATTATGATAAACAGCCGGAAGGTCGCACTGTTACGCGTTTAACTCATGACGTGGAAAGTATTGAGGAGTTTTTCTCTTCTAGTTTTGGACGTATCGTTAGTGCAACGATGATTTTTCTATTTGCCATTATTGCAATGGTTGTAACCTTTTGGAAGTTAGGAATTATTTTAACCATTAGTATTATACCTGCCATATATTTAACATTTTCATTTAAGCAAACGACTAGAGTTGTAATGCGCAAGATGTCTAAGCTAAATAGTGCATGTAATGCGGGTCTATCCGAGTATCTAAGAGGGATTTCAGTTATTCGTGCTTTTGCATTAAATAGTTGGATTACTAAACGGTATGAAAAAATTCTAGATAGTTATGTTGAAAGTGTTTTAGTCGCTAATAGTTTTTTTTCTTGGAGTAGACCAACCATAAATACACTTACTTATCTGCCTGTGTTTTTACTACTATTAATAGGTGGACGAGGAGTTATGGAGGGGTGGTTTACTGTTGGGCTATTAGTTACTTATATAAGGTACTGTGAAAATTTTGCCAGTCCTATATCTATGATTAGTCGTGAGATTAATACTATCCAGCAATCCTTTACTTCTGTAGAGAGAATTGTTCAGTTTCTTAGTGAAGATAGAGAAGATGATCTATTTGGTGAAGATGTGGTAGGAGATTTTTCACAGCAGATACTTGGAGAAGTCGAATTTAAAAATATTACGATGGGATATGATAAAGATAGAGACATCTTACATGGAGTATCTTTTACCATTAAGCGAGGTGAAAAAGTTGGAATTGTAGGAAAAACGGGCTGTGGTAAGACTACAATTGTCTCACTTCTTGCACGTCTTTACCCATTCTCATCTGGAGATATATTAATTGATGGTCATTCTATTTCAACTTGGAATCGCTCTCATCTGCGCTCACAAATTGGCTTTATCTCTCAGGACGTAACAATTTTTCAAGGCAGTCTGCGCGATAACTTGAGAGTTGGTAGTAATGTTTGTGATGAGCAAATTATTGAGAACTGTGAATTAAGCCGTTTTTCCAAAATAATGGCTGAAAAAAATATGAGTTTAGATTATCAATTACAAGAAGGTGGAGCTAATCTTAGCATTGGAGAGAAACAGCTTCTAGCATTTACAAGGGTCTTGCTACGCAATCCGGCAATCTTAATTTTAGATGAGGCTACTGCCAATATTGATGAAAAATATGAGTCATATTTACAAGAGGCATTGGTTAAAAGTTCTAAAGGTCGTACCGTTTTAATTATTGCACACCGTGTGCATACATTAGATATCTGCGATAAAATAATATCTTTTGATCAAGGTACTTTAGTCGCGGTGAAAGATATAAAAAATACCACCGACTAGATTAATACCAATTTGAAAGATAAAAAATAGATTAAATAGAGATGCTCCGTTCATAATACTAAAGTAAGAAAATAGCTCTTGAAACATAGCGTGGCCAACTCCTAGACCCATAGGGCTGATCGGAACCATAACAGATATTAGTCCCAGTGGGATAAATGCAAAGGCGTATTGGAGTGGCAGTGGTTGCTCTAAAAAAGGGCTAATGATCATGTAAAAAGAAGAGATAACAATTATATGACTGGTAATGGTTAACGCTAAGCCTTTAAAAAAGATAAAGCGGTGTGATCCTATTAGCCAAAAATGCTCTAGAGCATGAGCAAGTTTGGTTCCAATTTTAGGAAGTGTTTCAAGTCGTTTTAAAACTACTTGCTGCCACTGTTGCTTGATAAACAAAGTCATAACAAAGCCGAGAGCTCCTGCAAAAAGTGTAAAGTTAAAATAGAGAAGCATTTCTACTTTAGGAGAGAGAGCAGTGAGTTCTTTAAAAAGAACCAGACATACTGTGCCTTGAATGATTAGTAAGCCTAGTAAACCAAAAATCCTATCAATAAAGGCTGAAATCAGTAGGTATCCTTTAGACAATTGTGAATCTAGCTTTTGGGCATAGACAATTTTTACTAGATCTCCAGTTACCCCGCCAGGTAAAATTGTACTAAAAAATTGTCCCATCCATGTTAGAGCAATGATCTTTTTGGTGCTAAGTTTTTTACCAATTTTAATTTCAAGTAGCCATTTCCAGCGAAAAGCAGTGAGTATAAAAGGGCTTATTAGTAGTAGGGCTACTTGTACAACAAGGATAGGGTGGTTTTTTAGCTTTAGTGCCAAGCTCATATCCAGAGTCCCCTTGTATATGAGCCATATGACGAGTGCTAAGGCAAAAACAACTTTAAGTAGCATTTTCCACATATTAATTAACCTACCTGATCGGTCAGCTATTGAAATTACTTTCTTGACCACAAATTTAATAAGGATAATAATACCTTGAATAAATTAAGGAGGAAAGATGAAAATTTCAGTGATTGGAACAGGTTATGTGGGCTTAGTTAGTGGAACATGTTTTGCCGAGATCGGGCACTCCGTGACATGTATTGATATAGAACAAGCTAAGATTGATATGCTAAATGGTGGTAAATCACCTATTTATGAACCAGGTTTAGATGAGCTGATTCAAAGAAATGTAAAAGCAGAACGACTATTTTTCTCTACTAGTTATAATTCAGTCAAAGATGCAAAAGCAATTTTTCTCGCAGTTGGTACTCCTTCTAGTGACAATGGAGAAGCTAATTTAGAGTATCTCTTTAGTGCTGCAAAAATGGTTGCAGAGCAGATTGTAGACGAGACGGTTATTGTAATAAAATCTACTGTCCCGGTTGGAACATCAGTAAAAGTTAGAGAATATATTGAAAAATTTACGAAAAAAAGTTTTTATATTGTAAATAATCCAGAGTTTTTAAAAGAGGGAAGTGCTGTTGATGATTTTATGCGCCCTGATCGGGTAATCATAGGTCACCGCGAAGAGTTTCCAAAAGAGGTGATGGAAGATCTTTATGGACCTTTAGTTCGCCAAGGTAATCCTATTTATATGATGAGTAATCTATCTGCTGAAATGAGTAAATATGCAGCGAACTCTTTTTTAGCGACAAAAATATCTTTTATAAATCATATTGCACGTCTTTGTGATGTTACTGGAGCAGATATTGAAGAGGTTAGAAAAGGAATTTCTTCCGATCGTAGAATTGGTGGACACTTCTTTTATCCAGGACCTGGCTATGGAGGATCATGCTTTCCAAAAGATGTGAAGGCGCTGATTCATACTGGAAAAGAGTATGGGATTAATTTAGATATCTTAGTCTCTACTGAAGAAGTTAATGAGTCACAAAAGACATACATTTTAGAAAAAATAAAAAAGCATTATGGGGATCTTTCTGGCAAGACATTTACTTTTTGGGGAGTCGCTTTTAAAGCTAATACCGATGATATTCGAGAGTCATCAGCTATATACATGGCCAGGGCTTTAGTTAGTGAGGGAGCAACTGTTAATTATTTTGATCCAGTTGCTGCGGATAACTTTGAAGAGTTCATGGCCAGTGACGAACTATGCAAGGGAAAACTGAAGCGGTTTTCTAATAAGTACGATGCTTTGCAAGAGTCATCTGGGCTTATTACGGTTACTGAGTGGAGAGAGTTTCAAACTCCTGATCTTGCTGAAATTAAAAGTCGCTTAAAAGAACCTGTCATTTTTGATGCAAGAAATTTGTATAAGACGCAACGTGTATTGAAAGAAGGGTTTACTTATTACGCAATAGGCAAGCACATTGAGTAAGGTCTCAGTTGGGATTATTCAAATATGTTCTGGTTTAGATCCTAAAGAGAATCTAAAAAAGATTCAGTCGCTACTTGCTGAAGCAAAAGTTTTGGGAGTTAAATATATTTTTCTTCCTGAAGTTTTTTACTCCATGTCAGGGGTGTCAACGGCAACACCTTATTTAGTAGAAGATCAGAATGAGCATTACTTGGCGATACAGTCTCTTGCCAAAGATAATGGTGTGTTTTTACTTGGAGGTACTGCTGCAACGAAGGTTGGATCTAATATTATTAATCGTGCTTATAATTTTACTCCTGATGGTAGTTTGATTGGAACCTATGACAAGCAAAATTTATTTTCATGTGATTTTGAAAAAGATGGGCAACAGAAAAAAATTAATGAGGCTGATGTTTATACTGCCGGTCATAATGAAAAAATAATTGTAGTAGGAGAATTGAAAATTGGACTCTCTATCTGTTTTGATTTACGTTTTTCACCGCTGTATTTTAGCTATGCTCAGCAGGGAGTTAACTTGATAACAATTGCTTCTGCATTTACAGTTCCAACAGGTAAGGCCCATTGGCATACACTTGTAAAAGCACGTGCTATCGAGACTCAATCCTTTGTCATTGCTGCAGATCAATGGGGCTTTCATAATGAAAAGATGCATACCTATGGGCACTCATTAATAGTATCTCCTTGGGGAGAAATTTTAGCTGATGCCAAAGACGGAGAGAAGTTGATTACTGCGGAATTAGATTTAGATTTTGCCAAGCAGATGCGAAATATGATCCATGTCTTTTGATCTTTCTTTTTTTACTGATCCAACATTTTTATTATTGTATGTTGCAACGATTCTAACATCTGTTATATCGGCAATGATTGGTATGGCCGGAGGAATTACTCTTTTGTCTATTATGACATTTTTTTTCCCATACCAGATGTTAATTCCAATCCATGGCACAACTCAACTAGTAAGTAATATTACAAGGTCTTTTTTTCTTAGAGATAGACTTAATTATAAAATTTTGATTCCATTTATAATTGGTGCTCCACTGGGCGCGATGCTTAGTACAATATTTATTAAAACTGCTGTAGATAAAAATATTCCATATATCTTTATTGCTATGCTAATTTTCTATACTGTTTTTAAACCTAAAAGAGTTCCTGATATTACATTACCAGATATAGGATTTCTGTTGATTGGATTTTTATCAGGTGTTTTAGGTATATTAATTGGAGCTACCGGACCTTTTCTGGCTCCATTTCTTTTAGCAAAAAAAATGAAAAAAGAGGAACTTGTGGCGACGAAGGCTGCAATGCAGTCTGTGACACATATTCTCAAGATACCAATGTTTATCTATCTGGGATTTAATTATTATACCTATTTGCCTGTTATTATTACGATGGGAATCTTGGCAATTATTGGAACAAAAATTGGAGTTAGATTTCTAGGTAAAATTGATGATAAAATCTTTTTTTACCTGTTTAAAGGAATATTGCTGATCTCTGCAATACGTATTTTATATAAAGTTATTGCACCTTATTTAAACTGATTAACCTGTTGTATAAATTTTTTAATCTCTTTTTCCACTGCAGGATAAATGACTTCTCTCATGGTTATCAGATCTAATATTTTTCCTTGAGAGTGTAGCTGCTTTTCATAGCCTTGCATCTCCTTGACCATTTTTGGTGCTAGCTTTTGATCTAGGTAAGCGAAAAAAACTAGTTGTTTATAGTTAATATTTTCAGGAACTTGTTCAATTGCAGTGAGTGTCTCGGGAGTTATTTTAAAATTAAGTAATTTTGATATTAGTAATATTTTTTCTTTTAGAATAACAGGATCCACAATCTCTGTACCGAGAGGTCCTAATTGCTCTATGTAGTGAGCTAGATAAGCTCTGTTCTCGATAAGTATTTTCATAATTGCATCAGTTAGGGCAACGATGATCCTATCAGCAGATAGCTTTTGTGGATTAAATTGCATGGCAATTAATTGAAGTTCACTATTAAGTTCAACGTCTGATGGAGAGGGAAACGTTGTGTGTGAGTCCAAAAACTTACTTAAAAACAGTTTTCTTGATGGATCAGTAACGGCTCCCCAGTTCTTTTTAGTGTATGGGTTTTCTCGGTCTGAAACAGTTGATTTATATGCATGGTAAACTACTTCACTGCAAAATAACTTACTATCATCTGCTGCATCCATAGCAAAATCATAGGGAAAAGAAGCGGTGACCTTGAGAGTATCTAAATTGTTTGTATTAACACGGTTTTTCATTTTAGTGATAAATTTATCTACACCTCTAATTCCTTTGCGAATAATATCTGTACTCTTACTTCTATAGACGAATAGTTTCGCTTTTTTTGACTTGATATAATCATTATCTGGAGTTCTGAGTTTTACTCCATCCTCAATAAATGCTTCGATAAATGTAAGTTTCTTACTGTTTTTCGCAATATAGGAAATAGTCGAGTGAGAGAAATTTCCGGGGTAATCTGTGATACGCGCTAGAAAACTACTTGAGCCCGCTCCACCTTTGGACAAAATAATATCACCTTGGCAGATCGGTATTTTATTAAGTGATGAGATACGATTTTTACATACAGTTTTTATATTTCCTTGAGAGTAGTTAAAAGCAATCATTTTATGATCTTTAAAAATTACTTCTCTAATATAGAGTGTCTCCTCAGCGAGCATTTCGAGTAGTAACATTGCTTGCCTAGTTTTTTTGTTATTTTTTGCTAAATCTTTGCGAATCTCTTTTCGTGCAGCAAATAGCCCCTCTGCTAATTCTTTGTACTTTGTTGCACTAATATATTTTTGATGGAGTTTTAGGTCCATTAAGTTGTTAATTAGTACTGAGATATTAGAGCTTTTGTAATACGTTCTCATGACCATGTCTTTAACTTTTTCTGTTGGTGGTACACCTTGGGTGGAGTAAAGACCTTGACTCCAGCTCCTAAGAAAAGAGATATTTACTTCATCTAGGCCATGCACAAATACAGGTGTGCCATTAGATGCAATTGATCTCGAACTGCTGAGATTCTGACAGCTAGTTATACAGGTAGTTAATATTAAAAGAGAAAATATGACAGTCAGTTTCATGATACTCCAATTGAGAGAGGTCGTTATATGCGTATCGGTATTTTGATGGTTGACTATAATTATATTAATTCCCATAATACTGGGAATTTTTAGCTTTATAGCGATAGAATTAGTTATTCACACTATTTTGGGAATAGTCATGAAATATGCTATAATACCACTAGTTTCCCATTATACTGGGAAGAGGAGGCGCTGTGAGTACTTACAGTCAAAGTATAAAAGATGTAGACATAGCAAAGCAGCTTGGAATGGCCATACGCGGTAAGCGTAAGGAGCTTGGTGTTCGTATCGATGTCGCAGCTGATATGATAGGAATTTCAAAAAATACTCTTTCTGATATTGAAAATGGAGTACATGGAGTATCAATAGGAAAGATTATGTTGGTAGCAAAAGAGCTAGGTGTGAAGTTCATGCTAGAGGTTGTGAAATGAAAGGTGTCGGATTAATACTTTCATATAATAACCAGATCATTGGTACACTTGATGTTGATAGAGAAAGTAATGATTTAAACTTTAAGTATGACCAAAAGTGGATTACTCATGGATTTTCTATCTCTCCACAACTACCTCTTGATAATATAGAGATGCAACAAAAAAATATTTCTATCTTTATCGAGAACTTACTGCCTGAAGAAGAGAATCGTGAAATCCTAGCAAAAATAGCTGGAATTTCTAGGACTAGTATTTTTGGTTTGATTAGAAAGATTGGAATTGAGACAACGGGGGCAATTTTATTTAGTGAAGTATTTCCAATTACACAAAATAGTTCAAAATTTCGACCAATTACATCTCATGAATTAGAGTCTCGATTATTAGAGGATTCCAATGAAAGTCTAATTATATGGGATGGCAAGCCTAGGCTTAGTATTGCAGGAGTTCAAAGAAAATTGCCTGTTACAATTATTAATGGGGAGATGGGGCTAGGAGACGGGACTCTTTGCTCTACACATATCTTAAAGTTTCAAAAACTTAGTATGGCAGATCAGAGTATTGTTCTGAATGAATTTTTTTGTATGAAGCTAGCAAGGCTTTGTGACATTCCTGTTGCTGATGTTGAGTATCAAAAAACCGGCCAGTATCCATACTTGCTGGTTAAGCGTTTTGATAGAAAAGAAGTTAGTAGTACTGTTGTAAATAGAATTCACGTTATTGATGGATGTCAGGCCATGAACCTTCCTGTATCACATAAATATGAACGGCCATATGGAAGTGAAGGTGAGATTCAAGGTTATAGAGAAGGTGCAAATTTTAATAAGCTTTTTTATGTACTTGATCAATGTAGGGTGCCGCTTATCGCAAAACGGAATGTAATACGATGGATAATTTTTAATCTCATTGTAGGAAATAGTGATTTTCATGCAAAAAATATATCTTTTTTTATAAATGATAAAGGGATGGAATTAGCCCCTTTTTACGATATCGTTAATACTGATGTTTATAGTGAAAAATTTAATACTGATTTTGCATTGTCTTTTGGAGATGAGTTTAAACTTTCTGATGTTGGAGCTTATCAAGTTGCACAGTTCTGTGCAGACTTAGGAATAAAAAGACAACTATTTCGAAATGAGATGATACAAATTGCCAGACAGGTCATCACGCACGCAAGCTCAATACATCCACATGATACTCAACTTTCTGAACAAGAAGTGAATTTTTTGGCAGAATTAAAAAAGACGATCACGAGGCGTGCAGAATATTTTATCAGCGAGATGCAACAGCTCCTATCAGTACAACTTGTTAATTAGTTTTAATATTTTACTGAATAATATGGATGATTCTGATAAAAATCAAAGATATTGACTGCATCTGCAACAACTTGCATGTTGATTGTTCCATCTTCAAGTATTGAATCAACAGATATAAGTCCTAAATCTTTTTGGTCAATTCGGAAAACTGCCTCACGTGTTGTAACGATAAAAAACTCATCCATACTTTTTATGGTTAGGCGGTGATTCTCTATTTTTGCATGGAGAGTCTCTCCATCAAACATAAAGGCATTTTGTTTTTCAGCATCAAAGGTCTCTTTTGAAAGGTAAATTTTGGGCTTATCAACATAGGGCCTGCCGGCGGTAGGACAAAATGTTGCACAGTTTCCACACTCATTACAAAAATCCCCAACATTGAGAGTTTGAAACTCTTGCTTAATAGAATAGAAAAAGGAGTCCATTTCTGTTACCTTTCCTTGTTCCACTTTTAAGTTACTAAGAGCAAAACTTTTTGCACTTTGCTCATAGCCTAAGTTTGCTCTGTTGGGACAAACGCTAACGCATACATCACATATCTCGTCGCATAGTAGGCACCTTGAGGCTTCTTCTTGTGCTTGTTTTTCGCTAAGAGTTTCAACCACAAGGTCAAAGTTATCTCTTTTATCTAGAGCAATTGTTGGTAGTGGATAGCCAAAGAGCCGCTCTCGTTTTTTACTTTTCAGCTCTGCTTTAGTTAACCCTTTTAAATGTTTTTTGTAGTTATCTAGTTCAACTCCTAGCTGCTCAGCAATATGCCATGCAACTTCTTTACCATCTGCAATCGCCTGAATAATTGATTTAGGGCCATGAAAGATATCTCCACCTACATATACATTTGCTAAACTTGAAAGGTGGTTAACAGTTTGGGCAACTGTCCCATTAGAGTTTCTATTAAATAAATCTAAAAAGTCTCCTTTGACGTCTTGGCCAATAGCTTTAATTATATAGTCAGCAGCTATATCAAACTCACTACCTTCAATAGGTGATAGTCGACCTCTAGGATTTCCATCCTCCTTGATGAGTTCCATCTTTTGACAGCGGAGTGCAGTTACTCGATCTTGCTTCGTTAAAATTTCTACAGGTGCGGTAAGTTCAATAATTTCAATATTTTCTTCTAGTAGTTGTTCAACTTCCTCTCTGGCCGCAGGCATCTCTTTTGGTGTTCTTCTGTATACCATTGCCACCTTTCCATCTTTTGGTAGAAGACGTTTGGCGGTTCTTACTGTATCAATGGCAGAGTTTCCTCCACCTATAACTAAAACATTTTTAGGCAAAGAGGTAAGCTGTTTTCTTTTTACTTGCTCTAGAAAATCTAAAAATCCTACGACACCTTGATGTTCTTCATTTGGAATTCCTAAACTTTTAGAATATTGAGCCCCAATGGCAAGATAGATATAATCAAACTCTTGTTGAAGTTGAGAAAATTCAGCTTTAGAAGATATGGGGTGATTTTCATGTAAGGTTATTCCAAGATTTAAGATGCGATCAATATCTTTTTGTACACCTTCAACACCTGTTCTAAAATCAGGTAGAGTAAGTGAGCACATGCCTCCTAGAATATCTTTTGCTTCAAAAATTTCAACTTGAAATCCTTCCATACGCATATAGTAAGCACAGCTCAGACCACTCGGACCACCACCAATAATTGCGATTTTTTCCTTTCTGTCTGCTTTGGCCACAGGACGTTGAACGCTCTCTTCTTGAAAGGCTAAAAAGCGCTTAATCTCTCTGATTTGTAGTGTTTCATCATAGTTCATTCGTGTACAACGATCTTCACAGACATGGTCACATGTCAGTCCGGTTGTGTAGGGAAATGGATTTGAGTAGCGAATAACTTCTAAAGCCGTTTTGTATTCACCTGTGGTGGTAAGGTGCATATAGCTTGGAATATCTTGGTGAGTGGGACAGGTAGTAGCACATGGAGCACTAATACAGTCATAATAATTTAGTGAAGTCTCGGTTTTAATTGTTTTCCAAGGAAATGACGACTTCTTATAGTGGCTACTCGCTAACACTTCGAGTTTATAATTATTTATATTAGTAAGTTTTGCTTGGGAAAGGCTGGTTGTATCTGCAGACTTTAGCACAAACTCTTCAATTGAGTTTGCTGCAACATCTTTAAAGCTTTTATCAATATTAAAAAAGTATTGTTTAAAACGCTCATAGCCACCAGGCTTTAGCAGATCAGTACAAACTGTAATAGGCTTTATACCTGTTTTTAAAGTTGCAGCTACATTAAAAGCATCAATACCTGCGGAGAAGGTAATATCTAACTCACCAGCAAACTCATCTTGTAATTTTTTTGCTAAATTTATTGCAAGGACATGCAGTGGACGACCGGACATGTACATCATCTCATTTGTCTTATCAAAATTATCTTTATGGTTTTGTGTTTCTAAAGTATTTGTTAGCTTTATACTAAAATCTACACCAACCTCTTTAGCGCGCTCTTTTAGAGTTGTAATTAGTTTTACACTATCGGCATATTTGAGGTCATGATCAAAAGCTAAATCTGGAACAACAACATCTTCAAAGCCTAAATGCTCATTTAGAAGGTAGCGTAGGTCATCCGCACCATTAAGAGTTGGGTTTAGCTTGATTGTCGTTTGCAATTTTCTTTGCTCAATGAGGTAGAGACCAATTTTTTCAATCTCATCTGGTGGGCATCCATGCATTGTGGAGAGGGTGATATTATCACTGATCTGCTGTGGAATATTTAGTTTATCAATGTTTGGATATAGTGGGCGAATAAGGTCCATTGCTTGCTGGAGCTCTTCTGGACATCCTTCCATTTGACGAAAGAACTTTTGGACATTGGGATTTAAAATTCCCTCCATATTATACCCAACACTCATATTAAAAATTGTTCCAACCTCACCAGGAACACCAATATTAAGTTCCGCTTTAAGAATATGAATCATAATCCACGCATTAAGGTATTCAGAGAATGATTGTTCTAGTTTTAGTTCCTGTGACCATTCACAATTGTATCCTTCATCTTCCATATCAATGCAGGGCTTCGATACTTCTAACTCATCCAGAGTTTGTACGGTCTTGAGCTCAATATAACGAGAGCCGGTTAACCAAGAGCTAATAATATTTTGTGATAACTGAGTTTGTGGCCCTGCTGCAACACCAAGTGGTGATTCAAGTAGCTTTCCATAGCGCGAAAACTGGAGGTGAGGGTGGTGTTCTGGACGGTAAAAACTATCCTTATGAATACCAAAGATAGAATTTAACTGCTGTAATTCTTCAAAACAGATCGTGAATAATTGGGGTAGTGATAGCGGGTGCATAGCATCAGACATAGGTAATCCTCTTACATATTAATTGTTGAGGTATTATGCCTTAGATTTGGTAAAAATATCAAGTATTTGCTGAGCTACTTTTGAGTATGGTTATTATCGGAAGAGAAGATACTTTTTAGCTTATTTACAAAACCACTATATGTAGTATTATTAATGTCATTTTGGGATGGTTTGTTGGCTTTTTCAATTATGTAATCTGTCGTTGTAAGTAAATTATTCTGTGGGGCTGTAGTGAGCTTATCAAGTGTACCTGGCATATGTGCTAATTTATCACTGACTTGAGGTAATTGCTTTCTAAGTTTACGAACAACGAGGGCTTCAACCTCTTGCTTGATATGGTCTAAATTGCTGGCATTATTATTTAGATACTTTTTATGATCAAGTAGTCCAAGGTCAAGTAGTACTTTGTCTTTACCATCCATTTGGTGATAATCGACAATTGCTCCACCAATTTTACGTGTAAAGCTAAGATTGACTCCATATTTAAGAGCTTGTTTGACTAGTGACACTGAAACTCCGGCGGGGCTAACAGTTGCAATTAGTGCAATCAGGCTCATTGTTGCATCAATTTTGGATAGATAGAATTCGCGTTTCTGCTGAGATAGACCTTGTTGTGTTAGCAGTGAGCAGTAGTATCCTAGAATTGTGGTTAGTTCATTATTAGCTCTCTCTAAACCATCTGTGCTCAGGGTTGTATTGAAGCGGTCTAAAATATATAAATGTACTATTGGAGAAAGTTCTTCAATATAATTTTTTTTATTACAAATAAGTGCAATTGCATCATCAAGGGCATGTAGTTGTAGTAAGGTGTAATTTTTCACCTGTTTATTTAAGTTTTTTAAAAGCTTGGGATTATGATTTAGGAGTTTTCTTAACTGTGTCACATTAGTCTTGGAGGATATTTTATATGCTTCTAAGTGGTGATTAATATCTTCTGCTAGTGGAGAGTAATTTACTTGCTTATTTTCTATAGTAAATAAGTTGTAGTTATGTTTGTTAACATCTACGAGAAGTTTTTTATTAACACGTTCTAATTTTATTATTTTATTTCTGTATGCAATAAATTTGTCTCTATTTTTATAACACTCTGGTACTGGGCGATATTGACCATACCCAATTTGTACTAAATTTGAAGTACAGAAAAGTCTCTTTTTTTCAATTTTATGAGTAAGCTTTTCTATAAGTTCTCTATTAGATATTAGTTGATCAATCTTTTGCTTAAACTTTAAAAAATCTTGAATGATGTATATTGTTCTCTCACTTCTAGCCTTGGCATTATATTGTGGAGGGAGTGATGCCTTCCGGTTATTAATATGTGTTTGCACTGAGTCACTGACTCCGGAACATCTTAAATCATCTTTAAACATATAGTTCAGTTTTAGAGCATAAATTGATTTGTCATTGATTGGCCCGCCAACTTTAAACTTTGATGAATTATATAAAACTTCAGGGTAGGCAGTTAGATACTTAAATTGTTGATCAATAATATATTTAAGAGCAAATTTCCGTAGTTCTTTATTAAATTCCACTCTTAATAGATCATTTACGTCAGAAAATAAGAGTGCTTCTGCTCTGTTTTTCATTTTAATTATACTTAAATGATCTGTCAGTGTATAGCACATAACTGTGTCAATATCTGGCTGCGTATCTTTTAGTGCTTGGCAGGTCGGAGGAATATCAACTTGGTAACCGTAGAGAGGAGTCACAATTATTGTAACTAGTAATACTAAAAATATTTTTACTTTTAGTTTTATCAAATTCTTCCACCTGTAATACTGCTCAATATATAGAGTTAAATCATGAGCTAATAGTTAATTTGCTCATACTCTAAGTTGAGCAGGTGACTAAAGTTTTTCTGTAAGTTGTGTTTAATCTCTATCCCATCATAAAAAATCATTTTTACTGCAAATGGTCCATTATCATTTGCTTTAATTGCCACATTATCAGGGCTAATAGTAATTCTACCTAAAGCTTTTTCTGTGGGCCAACTCATGTCATCATAAACTACATATGCCAGTTCTGAACAAACAATGCGCTTATCTGTTTCAACATCAAAGTTGAAATCATAGGTTTTTCCAATTTGTTTAAAACTATTTTCTAAGTAACGAACCGTTTGCTCTGTGGAGAGCTGCTTATGCCTAAGTACGGCAAAGTCATCAATATTCATAAAGTGGTGAAGGGTATTAAGCTCAACTCCGGGACGCAGAGCCTCCAGAATTTTCTTTCCAGCTCTTATGTCTTTATGGTGAGGCTTTACTAAGTCGTGTTCCCATAGACCTAAATCCCTCAGCTCTTGTTCACTACCAAGCCAAACTGCAACATGTCCAAAGTGGCCTGGAATAAATTTATCAGTTAAACGAAATGGTGTTTTTTCTAGTAGGATATCGAGTGGTTGTAACGTTCTCTCTATTTTAGTTAGTTGTTGTTGTGATAGTTTTAGCATCTTGCCTTTTCGACTAGCAAAAAGTCCCATACTATTTCCAAATATCTTACTGACACCATAAGTAGTCACTTTACTTATCCTGTGCAAATGGTCAGTAATAGACTGTTGATAGTATTTAATTGTTCCACTATTTACAGTGTTATCTCTAGTAAATAGATGGAAAAAATTAGAACTGGAGATAAGTTCATCTAGATAGGATTCTACAGCTGTTGCTTCTATATTTTGTTTCTGTTTATAGGATGAAATCTTTTTTATAAGATCAACACTTGTTGATAATTGCAGGCGATTATTCATACTCGCATAGCGACTTGTTGATCTATGCAAAAAGTTTATATGTTCGTCATTATCATAATTTAGTAGTCTTCTTATTTTAGAGTCATCAGAGTAGAGACTAAAAGCAATTGTATAGTTATCGTAAAGAACAAGTGCTGCTGCAAAAGATCTTTTAAAATGAATAATTAAGTTCTTACCTTTTATATCAGTTGGGTTGATAATAAATGGTTGAACAAATTCCTCTTCAGAGTCAATCTCACTTAGTGCTTGAGCTCTTGAAAACTCTTGCCAAGCTTGTTTATCTTCTCCTGTAGGCAGTTGACTATTTATGACTAATTTATATTTACTACTGGCAATCCATCTTAGGTTATCAATTATTACAAACATGGTATCATTAATTTTTTTGTACTCTGTAAGCCCATCGTGTAACCTTGTAAGTGCACTGCTTGGGATAGGAATCTCTTTTTTTTCAAACTCAGATATATATTTGTAAAAACGTATCGATTTTTCTCGCCATACTAAATTTTGCTCCACGAGTTCTTCAAATTGAGCGATTTCTTCAGCAGAGACTTCCTCAAAATTAATTTTTTCTTTTTTAAAAAAATCTGAAATTGAAGCAATTTCTCTGGTACCTTGTTTATTATTATCTGGTGTTGAACAAGAGAACAGTGATACAAACAGTGATAAAATAAAAACAATATAAATATTACGCATAACAACTCCTATTGCTAATACTCATCGGTATAATTTAATATTTATCAAGTTGATCAATGCTCATTCTAATATGCAAGTCTTTGATATTACAGAATACTTTTTTGTGATGGGAGTCGGTTTATGTGTTATTAGTGTTGATCAGGTTCTAAAGAACTACCACAGCTTTTACAAAACGTTGCCTTCTCTTCATGGCCTTCAACCAAACAATCTGGACAGACTCTAGAGTTTAATGACTTTGTTGCCTGCATGGATATTTCATAACTAACAATTCCAGTGGGAACTGCAATAATTCCATATCCCATAATCATGACAATACTGGCAACAAGTTTACCTAAAAAAGTTATCGGAATTATATCTCCATAACCAACGGTAGTGAGAGTTACTATGGCCCAGTAAATCCCTTGGGGAATACTGGTAAAACCATTTTGACCACCTTCTACTAAGTACATGATGGCACCAATAATAACTACGAGTGTTCCAACAGCGAAAAGAAATACAGATATTTTGGCACGGCTGGCCTTGAGTGCTTCGACTAAAACTTGTCCTTCTTTGGTATAACGGGTGATTTTCAGAATACGAAATATTCGTAGCAGACGTAGCGCTCGCAGTATAATAAGACTTTGAGCGGCACCAAAAAATAGTCCAACGTATTGTGGAAGCAGAGACATTAGATCAACTAGTCCATAAAAACTAAAGATATATGAGCGCGCCTTATCCACAACTAAAATACGCAGAGTATATTCAATAGTAAAAATAATAGTTATGGTCCATTCTAAAATAGAAAAGATCTCACCATACTTTTGGTTAATAGCTTGAACACTATCTAAAACTACAATCATAATACTGACCATAATAAAAAATAGTAAAACTAGATCAAATAGCTTTCCCATTGGGGAGTCAGCTTCAAAAATTATGTGATAGGCACGGTTTTTTATATTCATAGTTTAGTCTTTTATAAAATAGTGAAGCAGGAGAAGTTTATTAAACTTAATGTCTCTAAAGTAAATGAAGGGGGAATACCGAGTACTTTATCGATAGGTATTAGTGCTAATTTCATTTAAAATCCTTCTGAATAGGTTGGGAAAAGTATAGAAAGTTAAAGAGGTAAAGAAAAGATTATTTGCTCAAGTGTCAGGTGATTTAAGTAAAACGTGAGACCGCAGTGCGTCAGTTGAAAATAGCCTCTTGTCTATACTTGTATGAAATTACATTGTAAAATAACCCACTTTTATCAGCATAAGGGAGTGTTTATGCGTTTGGAAATTGTACTATTTATTAATGCAGAGGAACATCGTATTAGTGGTGAGAAGATTTTTTGGCCACTGTCGCGTTATATTAGAGAATTTGTTGGGCTTACGGGAACAAAAGTTGTGTGCGCTGAAGGTGATTGTGGCGCCTGTACTATACTGGTTTCCAACCGTACTAGTGATGACTTTTTCTCCATTAACTCCTGTATCTCTCCTGTTTTTGCTAATGATGGTAAGCATATTGTAACTATTGAAGGGCTCTCTCTTTTGCAAGATGGGCCACATGCCGTATCGCAGGCAATGATCAAGGGAAATGGCGCCCAGTGTGGATTTTGTTCACCGGGCTTTGTTATGTCGCTAACTGATCTTTATGAGCACAATAAAAATGTGAATGAGCAGATGGTTAAAGATTTTACGACCGGTAATCTGTGTAGATGTACTGGTTATCTTGATATTATTAGCTCCGCACTTAGTGTGCAGATGAGTGATTATAAATCAGTTAAGCAGTTCTTTCTTACTGAAGGTCATAAACAGCAACTGCAATATCTATGCGATGAATCTCTACTGATTGAACAAAAAGAAAGTGTTGTGGCAATGCCAACAACTCTTAAAGACTTTTTTGCATATCGTGAGCAGTTTCCACAGGCAAAGCTTATTTCAGCCGCTACCGATCTAGGTGTACTGATGAATAAAGGTAATTTAGCTCAGCGGAACTTTATATTTTTGGGAAAAATAAAAGATTTTAACTTATTAAATACTGATGGAAGCGAAATCTACATTGGGGCCAATAAAACTTTGCAAGAAGTAGAAGACGGGGTGAAAGTATTTTTCCCTCAGTTTGCAACGATGCTTGATGAGTTTGCCTCTCCGCAGATTAAAAATCGGGCAACCTTAATTGGTAATATTGCTAATGGCTCTCCTATTGGCGATAGTCTCCCATTTCTAGTGGCCATCGAGGCAACTTTGCTTATTGCTAATTCCAAAGGAGAACGTGAAGTAAGTATAACTAAGTTTTATAAAGGTTATAAAGATTTCGATTTGGCGGCAGATGAAATAATCGTTGGAGTGAAGCTACCTAAGTTACCTAGTGATGCTTTTTTTAAATTATACAAAGTTGCCAATAGAACCCATTTAGATATTTCAACAGTGAGTGCAGCATTTTTTCTTATGAAAAGTGAGACAAATAAAATTGAGCAACTGCGTATTGCCTATGGTGGGGTAGCAGCCACTGTTTTACGCTTAAGAGATTTGGAGCAAACATATTTGGGTGAGACTTTTAGTCTTGCTACATGTGAAAAGCTAGGAGCTGATATTGCAAATAGTTTACGACCTCTAAGCGATGTTCGTGGTAGTGCGCAGTACCGAAAAAAAGTAGCAGGAAATTTAGCCGTAAAGTTTTTTTATGATTTGAGGGGTGAGTAGTGAGCAGTGTAAATCATGATAATGCTTTAGGGCATCTAACTGGGCAGTCAGAATTTATTGAAGATCGTCCAAAAGTTGCGGGTGAACTTTTGGTGTCGTATATCGCTTCACCTTATGCGAAGGCAAAAATAACTGCGCGCCATCTGCATCTTGCTAAAGAGATTCCGGGAGTCGTTGGGATTTGGGATTACCGTGATCTTGCCAGTAACTATTGGGGTAATATAAACGCTGATCAGCCTATTTTTGCACAAGAAGTTACACAATATGTGGGAGAACCACTTGCCGTCGTTGCCGTAACAACACCTGAGGCAACCACTGCAGTAAAAAAACTAAAACTTTTTGAATTCGTTGAAGAGACTCCAATGCTTAGTTTGGAGCAGGCGATTCAAGAGAACCGCTACTTAGATAATATGCAAATCATTAACCGTGGCGATATTGAGCAAGG
>DAOWEO010000085.1 GCA_030638415.1 Bdellovibrionales bacterium
ATTCAACCCTTTATGGAAGAGGTGGCAAATGGAGAAATACGGTCTATCTTCTATAAGGGCAAAGAGTTGGGATCGATTCTAAAAATTCCACCTGCGGGTGAATTTTTAGCCAATATTGCACGTGGGGCTGCTTATAATAAAATAGTATTAGATGATAATATAGCAAAAAAATGTGGTGATTTAGCCAGTGAGTTAGAAGAAAAAGGGGTCTCTTTAGTAGCATTTGATGTACTTGCAGGACATGTATCAGAAGTTAATATTACGTGTCCAGGGCTACTTGTTGAGGTGTCTAATGCCTATAATAAAAACTTGGCGATCCCTTTTTTTAATCAGTTAAAAATCAAATGTACTGTCTGTTACCATTTGTAACTCAAACTCAATACAGTCCGGATCAAAAACAGGCACCCAGTCAGGGTAGCCACTATTGGGATAGTTTATAGCATACCAGTCCCATTGAGGTGCTAGTACATCAACAACAAAACTACCTGTCGTTACTGGTGGTCTAAATGTTACAGTCTCAGAGGTTACGCCAACTCTTAGGTCAGCAAAATCCCTAATGTCAGAGTATGTAGACGATGTTTGTGCTCGAACTCCAACTTTAAGCTTAAGTGCAGAGTAGTTCATCGCGTAGTAATCACAACTAACTCCAGTACTATCTGTTCCTTTTCCGGGAGATGATTTTGCAATAATACGTAATTTTAGCATGACATCAGTTCTAAAAATATTTTGATCATCAATGTGTGGGGCGGTACTTGTGGCAGATGACCATATAACAGTACTGCTACTTCCGCCATGAGCAATTAATGATTGAAATGAGTAGTATGGAACTTTTCCATAATCACCTGGGTCTTCTGGGTCAGGTGTTGGCAGGACTGGAGGTAGAGTTCCTGGATCTCCAATTGGAGGCGTAATAATGGTTGATTCAGGCACACATGAAGCCAGACAAGATAGTGTGATTATTAGTAAAATTAGTTTCATAATATAACCTCGATATAATTTCCTACTTATCTAATCGGACAAAACTATAGAATCTTTAATATTGTGGATATTTTTGTGTGATTTATTGTTTTTACTAGGAAAAAAGGTGCTAGTAGGGAAACGCTGCAATTGGTTGTAAAATGGTTATATTACTCTTAAAGAAATTTTGAGATAACGTCTAATTATGAAGACAGGAGTGTTTTATGAACGTTTGGTATTACGTTGACGGTACAGATAAGGTTGGACCCATTGAAGAAGATGAGGTTATAAATTTGTGTAAGTCTGGAATTTTAACTGAGCAGAGTTATATTTGGCGCAAGGGGTTTGATAATTGGATTTTTATAAAAGAGGTTGAAGAATTTAGTTTTCTGTTTAATGGTGGAGACGCAGATGCTGCAATGGCTGAACAACCAGAAGAGATGCCAGATTTTGTATATCCAACAATGGATTGGAATAGTGTTAACTACGATCAGAAACTGTTTTCAATCAAGATTGGAAAAGATAGGGGAAGTGAAGTAGATGTTGAATATGGCCCCTACTCATTAAATTTTCTAAAAAAACTAATGGATGATAAGAGGATTACACCTAAAACATATATCTTCACTCATGGTATGGATAATTGGATATTTGTTGCAGATATTCCTATTTATGAGAAGGTCTTTGCAGAGCTACCGCCTCCAATTACAGATGAAGAGCGTAGACGATCTACACGGAAACCATTTATTGCGAGAATCTTTTTTCATAATAATGAAAAGTTTTTTGATGGTGTTTGTCGAGATATTTCTATTGGAGGAATGCAGGTTTTAGTCTCTGATTTTGTAGCCAAGGCAAATGATGTTATTTCGTTGAATGTTCATCCTGAAAATAGTGAGTACGGTTTTGTAGCCTCAGGAGAAATTGTCAGAATTTTAGAGGGAGGTCAAGGATTTTCTATTCGGTTTAGTGATCTGAAGCCTGCTGCAAAGCAATCAATTGAGAAGTATATTAAACAATAAGAGTGTAAGGAATTTGTAATGAGAAAACTGCTGATCGCTTGGGTAATAGGAACTATTTGTATGGGTTGTGCTATTACATCTCAAAATAGGGTTGTAAAAGGTGATTTTAGATTAAGTGGTGGTACTGCAAAACAGGTTGTGTGGAGTGAGGCAATTATTTTTGAGAGAACATCATGGTATAAACAAACGTCTCTGGTATATGAAGTATTACTAGCTCCACTGAGTAAAGATTCTCCATTTTATGTATGGTTCTCTGATGCGACTAAGAATGCTCTGTTCTCTTGTGCTTCTCCATATATCCTCTTAGATTATTCACTGGATTCGACACTGCTACCACACTCTATAATACGAAAGCAGCTCGCCCAGCAGGGCTTTTCTGAAATTGTAATACCGCAGTTTTCAAGTGAATTTAAAAACCATCCTCAGTATAAGATTTCAAATTTGACATTTTATTCACTTAAAGGATATTGCAGAAAAATATCTGATAAAAAAGTAATTTTTTCTCTTCCTGGATTTATGTAAGTAACTGTTTTTTTTAATAATAAAAACGTTATAAAAAGATAATAAAAGATAAAGTTTTCCTCTCTTTTTCCGATAGGCTCAGTTGAGGGGTATGATAATGTCAACAAAGAAAAAAGAGCATCATATTATTAGGGAACAGTTTGGGCGATACCTATTGTTAGACCATCTGGTAGATGGTGGTATGGCTAAAATTTGTCGTGCAAAACATATTGGTGAGCAGGCAGAGAAAATTGTTGCAATTAAAATGATTCAGTCACAGTTCTCTAAGGATGAATCATTTAGAAAGATGTTTGAAGATGAAGTAAAGGTTTCTTTTGGGCTACAGCATCCAAATATTGCTCAGACAAATGATTACGGAATGATGAATGGTCAGTTATATACCGCAATGGAATATGTTGATGGTAAAAATTTAAAGCAATTCATGGATGAACTAAAAAAGAGAAAAGTTCTTTTTCCTATTGAAGTTAGTACCTATATTATATCGCTAGCATGTCAGGGATTACATTATGCTCACACATATACAGATAAATTAACTGGTGAGGCATTAAATTTGGTTCACCGTGATGTTTCACCACATAACATTATGCTTGCATATGATGGGGCTGTAAAAGTAATTGACTTTGGTATTGCCAAAGCAACAACAAATGCAGATGCAACTCAAGCTGGAACAATTAAGGGGAAGCTATCCTACTTGGCTCCAGAGTATTTAGAAGGTACAGAGCTTGATGGACGCTACGATGAGTTTACCCTTGGAATTGTTTTATGGGAAATGCTCTGTAGTCGAAAATTATTTCATGCTGCCAATGAGCTAGCTGTTCTTAAAGAAATTCAAAAATGTAAAATTCCTGCACCATCCGTATATAATCCTACAGTGCCTAAAGAGCTAGATCAAATAGTCTTGAAAGCTTTGTCGAAAGATAGAAATCAACGATATGAGAATTTAGATCAGTTCAATAGGGCATTAACTAAATTTTTATATTCTCAATATGAGAATTTTAATTCATCTGACTTAGGTAAATTTGCTTCTGCACTCTTTAAAAAAGAGATTGAAGAAGATCGTATTCTAATGAGAGAGTTTGGCAAAATTAATGTCAAGCCTTATTTGGAAAATTTAAAAAATGGGATTGGTTCTTGTCAGCCTGCCACCACTGTTGCAAAGGCTCAGCCTGTAGATGATGAACCAAAAATTTCTAAAGCAGAAGTTTTTGATTTTAATTTAAATGAACATGAATCAGTACTAATGGAAGGAGAGCAGGCTAACGGAAAAACAGCTCTAAGACGACGTCATAAATTAACTAGGCCTAAAGCTCAAGTGAATACTAGTATTAGCAATCGAACTAGAGCTAATATAAACATTGAAAGCAGTATTAGGCAAAGTGTTCCACCAGTATCAAAGGAAACGAAGGGAAAACGTACCCAAACAAAAACACATACAAAAAGCACAGTGTCCCAAAAAATCTTTCCTTTTAATTTAAATCAAGTAGCATCGATACTTTTTATAGCTGTCGTAGGCATTGGTGGATTGTTATGGAAGTTTTCTGCAAAGCTTGAAGATCGAATCGTGCATAAAGTGGATATTTCTAAGCCTGCTAGAACACCATCTTCTAAAGTAGCAGTAAAAAAAATAAAAGATGGAAAGATTCAAATAATTAATTTTGAGAATTTCACACATGAAATATTTTTAGATGGAAAACTTATTAAAAATGTTACATTGGGTGAGTTTTCGGCACCTCTAAACAAAGAGCTAATATTACGAGTTCAAAAGAAAGACTATAAGCATTTTGTTCAAAAAATATTTTTAGATACCCAATCAATGATAAAGGCTATCGAAATACCAGAGATGGAAGAAGTCAAATATGCATATCTTATAACTTCAGATATGACATGCTTAGATGGCAAACTTACATTTGAACTATTTGATGAGAAAAGACGAGAGCCACTACCTATAAGATCCCGCCTCGGGATACCTATTCCACTAGGCATATCTAGATTGACTGTTATTAGAGATGGTGAGATGGTTGGAACATCTAAGGAGATCAGTGTTAAAAAGGCTGATGAAGTTATTGATCTTTGTGAACAGTTTCTTTGGTAATTAAAGTTATTTACTATCTTGAAACATCTGTCTAAGTCGCTGGTTTGGTAGAGAATCAACTTCTACTACTCGGCTTATAATCCTTGCTTTAAGCTCTTGCGCTGTGGTCTCTTCTTTGATTATTAAGAGAGAAAGGTGAGAGTGCTTTTTCAGTGTGAAAAATTTTTTAGTTATTATTTCTTTTAGTTTCTCTAATCTTTTTTTCTCTTTTTCTAAAAAATTTAAATTCTTATAAGTTTCATTTCGGTTTATAGAAGGCTTTTCAATTATACCATCATTTTCAAAGGCTTTATAAAATTCATCTTTACTGCTCTTGTGGCTCATCGGATTTTATCCCATGTTGTTACAACTTTGTTATAGAAGTTGTTAGCAGAGCAAAGGTCCTTTAATTTTTTTGATTTATGTGAATACTCTTTTAATTCGTCATGAATCTGTGCAATGGGATGATTTAATATTGCTTGCTTTAAGATAGATATTTTTTTTAAGATAGCATTCTCCTTACCCTTCGAATGAGAGCTACGGTGTAAGAAATAGCGGTTTTGGTATTGCTCGGAGATAATAATGAAGTCTGGTGAGTACTTAATTATATCTGTTTGAATATATATAGGATACGGAGTCTTGGGATGAATGTTTTTTTCTGCTAAGTAATCACGAAGTTGATCTAGAAAAAACAATAAATCATCTTGCTGTTGAACATGCAGGATATTAAGTACTATTGGCTTGTTTTTATCCCATATAATTTGATCAAGACTATTTTGGGCATGTGCCCAGGTCAAATTAGGTATTTCGTACATACTAAGCGTTGGAATAAGCATCTCTTTTCCACCTTGAAAGAAACTGAAGATATCTTATACTAGTTTATAGGAATAAAAATTTTAATCAATGGGGTAGAGATTTAACATGAAAGAGCCATTAGCGACATCGTTAGAAGCTAGTAAATTACCAGTTGAATTTGTTAATTTTTTGAAAAGTAACATGAATGGTATTCGTGGTAACTATACTGGATTTTTAAGATATTTGCACTCTTACCCATATCTTGATGCACTTGTTGCAGAGTCATTTCGGGATATTGATTCTCTAGGTAGAACAGATGTACTTTTTAAATCTCTAGGATGGGAGGGGATCCGCCATCGACTATTTGAAGTATATTTTACCAAAAAACATATTAATTCAGTGGTAGCTTCTTTGAGTGATAGTTTAAAAAAAATTGAAATTAAATTTGCACCATTTAGTGTTGATGGCTACTCTCGACACTTAATACTTTTTTTTTACATCAATACCCTGCCAGTTGAGAATAAGATTAGTAATAAGCTTAACTCTTTCTTGCTGGCGTCTGAAACACTTGATTACTTACGTTTTTTTAAAAAGAGGATATTGAAGTTAGATCTACTGCTCTTAGTACTATTTTTATTTGAATCTTATATTGGCCGAGATGATCTGATTGTTGCTCTGGAATCAGGACTATACGATACTCTTTATCTACAGCTGAACAATACTCAACAGCATGATTATTTTGAAGTACTGCTACATTATTCATACTCCATTGGAGATGATTTATTTTTAGAAGACAGGGTATAACGAGGTAATTATGAATAGTAATGCAATTTGGAATTTTTTGGATGAACTTGAAAACAAAAAAGGTATTAGTGAAATAATTATTAATGATATTGATAAGGTCTTTGTTGAGCGTGATGGTAGTTTAATTCAGTTAAATATGAATTTTAGCTTAGATGAAATATTTGGTTTTATTAAGGATGTTGCAGATAAAAACCAAAAGCAATGTGATGCTGAACATCCTATTTTAGATGGTAGCTTACCTAATGGAAGTCGGATAAATATTATTACCTTTCCTTTTGTTCAGTACTCACCCTCTATTACTATTAGAAAATATATTAAATCGATTACAAGCTTTGAAAATAATCCAACATGTTTTGGGCTCAACCCTATTTGGATTATTTTTTTACAAGCACTGATCACTTCACGCATGAATATTGTCGTCTCGGGCGGGACTAGTGTAGGAAAAACAACATTACTAAATTTACTACTAAATGAAGTTAATAGTAAGGACCGCATAATTACTATTGAAGATACTATTGAACTAAGTTTGCAGCATAATAATAGTGTTCGGTTGGAGGCGAGGCAAGCATCCTTGGCAAGTAACGCCAGTCTAAGTATTAATGACCTTGTTAAGAATACTTTACGTATGCGTCCTGATCGGATTATTCTTGGAGAGGTGAGAGGAGGAGAGCTTTTCGATCTACTTCAGGCCATGAACACTGGGCACAAAGGAAGCATGACTTCTATTCATGCTAACTCCGCAGTAGAGTGTTTAGATCGAATGGAAAATCTTTTTTTAATGTCTGGTTTTGATCTCCCCTATAAAGTGGTGCGTAAGCAAATTCAGACGGCGGTTGATTTTGTCATTCAACTGTCTCGAGATAGTGACGGTAACAGAATTATTTCAGAGATTATAGAGTTAACAGGTATGGAAGGGGACACTCTTTTAACTAATACGATTGCTACTGTAAAAGATGGAGTACTGTCATTTTCAGGTTTTTCTCCACAGAGAATGAATATATTAAAAGAGCATGCAGGCTTAGATGAAGGTTTCTTTGAACATATGTAAAGGAAACATTATTCAATAGTCATTTTATATCCAACACCACGAATACTTAAAATACGTAGCTGTTGTGTATTGTCGCTGTCACACCACTTTCTAAGATTTACAATATAGTTATCAATAGTACGGTTTGAAGTATATGCGTTTTCTCCCCAAATTTGGTCTATAATAAGATCTCTACTGACAACTGCGTTTTTATTACGATATAAAAGCTCTAGAATATGACACTCTTTTTGAGATAGCATTATTGTTTTGCCCTGTGCATTTTCTACTTCAAATCTTCTAAACCAAATCTTTAGCTTACCAATAACAATCTCTTCTGGAAGTTGATTATAGTCTTGCTGAAATTTTAATATACGCTTTAGACGCAGAGACAATTCTTTGAGCGCAAATGGCTTGGTAATATAGTCATCTGCACCAATTTCTAAGCCTTCCAGCTTGGTTTCAGGATCATTCCAAGCAGAGAGAAATAGTAAAACAAAGCTTTGACGTGATTTTCTTAATTTTTTTGCCAGTTCAAGTCCATTACCATCTGGTAATCCTATGTCCATTAAGACAATGTGTGGAGATAATTGGTGAAACTGCTCCTCTGCATCCTTAGCACATGACGCCCACTCAGTATGAAAACCCTGACCCTGTAGATAATCTTTTAAGGTTTGGCCCAGGGAAGGTTCGTCTTCAACTATAAGAATGGTCTGTTTATTCATTATTATCTTCTCCAATTGCTGCAAAGCTAAGCTTAAATTCTAAATAGGGAACTGTTTGAACGGTTAAATTACCATCCATTTTTTTCATAAGCTCTTTAATTATGTATATACCAATTCCAGAACCGTTGGGAGAGTTAAATTTGTAGAAGAGTTTCCCGAGTTGTTTGGGGTCACCAGTATATTGATTATGGTTTGTATAGGTAAGAATTATCTTATTTGGCTTACATAGCAGCTGAATATTTGTTGGTAGGCCACTTGCATGGCGCTGGCTATTTTCCAAAAGATTACGCAAAATTATTTTAAGGCCTAATTCATCTACAAGAATATCTGCGTTTTCTAGGCTTGAATCAAACGTAATATTTTTATCACTATGCGCCAGCAAGAAATGCTTTAAAAAGTAAGAGAGGTTGATTGTTGTTAGGTGTGATGGGGCACGTAACTCAATTCGTGAGAGCTGGAGTAGGTTATCAATCTGTTCTTCTAATAAGTTAGTAGAAGTTTGTATTTTACCAATATAGCTCAAGAGCTGTTTTTCAGTTTGTTCTGCATGTAGCTCTTCAACCATTTCTGCCTGTAGTTTGATACTGGCCAGAGGATTTTTTAACTCATGTGCGACTGAAGCAAAAAACGCATGAATAGCCTTATTTTTTCTGTGATCATTTAGAAAGAGAATAATAAGAGTAACAAATAGAACTAAGGTCAGGATTAAGAAAAATCCTCCCTCCCAGTAGATCATGCGACTTATATTGAGTGGGGAGTGATGCTTAGAGAGTAAATGGTGTAAGTGGCTAATTTGATGCCCCATTTTCTCAATGATATACATCCACCACACTCCTAATACGCCAAGTGTGATAAGCCAAAAAAATGATAAAATGGGAATTATTTTTTCACTATTTTTCATATATTCCGATAAGTTATAAGTAAAATATTATTGACTTTACAGTATTTGAGCCTATTTTCCAATAGATTAAAAATGGTAGGCAGAAGGTGTAATTATGACAGTTGAAAAAGTTGTTCTTTCATATTGCAAAATAGAAGAGAGATTAAAAAAATATCCTGAAGATAGGGCCAGAGTTTTATCTTCATTAGAAGAGATGAGGGCTGACTTTGATCGTAAAACAATTGGTAAGCTAATTAAGTTTTTAGATTTAGCCTTGAAAAAATTCTATGATGGAATACATCTTATAGATGATGCGGTGGTTATCCCAGAACTGTTGAAAACATCTTCATTAGTAATGGTACCTAACCATCAATCACATGCTGACTACGTAGCAGTGAATTATATGTTTTATAAAACATACAAGACTCCTTTATATGTTGCAGGTGGAGATAACTTAAATATTTTTCCTATAGGCAAAATATTTAGAAAATGTGCATGTTTTTTTCTTAGACGTTCCTTTCAAGGAGATATCGTCTATCGATTAACATTTGAAGCTTATCTATATTATCTGTTACGAACAGGAAAGCCGATTGAGTTTTTCTTTGAGGGGGGACGTACACGTTCAGGTAAATTATTGTCTCCAAAATTTGGCTTATTTACTATGCTTATGGAGGCACATAGTAATATTGCAACTGAACATAGAAAACCCCTATTGTTTCTTCCGGTGAGTATTGTTCATCAGTATGTACCAGAACAAAAATCCTTGACACGAGAGCTTGATGGGGCAAAAAAGAAAAAAGAGTCTGGTCGGCAACTACTAAAATTGTTTTATCTTTTTTCTAAACAATTTGGAGAAGTCTATATTCAATTTGGAAAGCCTGTTTGCGCAGCTAGATTTGTCCCAGAGGGAGATAAACCAAAAAAAGAGACGATTCAGCAATGTGCCTTTGAATGCTTTAGGGAAGTTGGAAGAAATATGAGCATAAATCCTAGTGCTCTACTGTCACTTGCACTGCTTGACGAACCTGTTGGGGCACTAAAATGGGGTGATCTAATCACTAAAGGCAGAGAGATTATATCTTATTGTAAAAAATATAATATCCCCTTCACGCCTTCGTTAGAAGATCAGAGTTATGAAAAAACTATGAAACGTGCGATGGATATTTTTATTATAAATAAGAAAGTTGAGGCGCTTGGAGATAAGAGAAAGGGTGGTGTTTTTTATTCTGTTGGAGGGGAGTCGCGTAAAGAACTACTCTTTTTTAAAAATACAATTTTACATCATTTTTTAATACCGTGGATGATTAATAATACATGGATCTCTGTATTTAATGGAAAAATAAAAACGATTGATCAGTTAAAATCTTATTTAATTGAACAAAAAAATCAACTTAAGTATGAATTTTATCTTCCTACAACCAGAGAGCTGTTTAGCAGTGCGCTGGAGTTGATTGGAGATGCCATTGGTAGAAAAGTGGAAGGATTAGAAGATATACTCTCTTTTTCTCATGAGGATCTCTATAACATAGGGAAAAAAGTTGGACCGTTTGCACGCAACTTAAGCTACTTGTTTGAAGGGCATTATATTACGCTACTTGCCTTAGAACATTTAAGTGAGAAAAGTGAGGAGTACTCCTTTAATAAGGTTTATGAAACTTGCCTTGAAATTCATCGTGAAGAGCTACAATACGGAAAAATAGTAAAATATGCAGAAGGCATCAGTAAACCACTGGTCAAAACTGCTTTGGAGTATTTTTCTCATGAGCAGTTACTTGATATTCAAAAAGGAACTTATTGTAATGTCGAGCTTGATTTGCTAGAGAGTTTTATACACAAATACGAACGAGAGTTAATTGATCATCTCTCATTTAAAATGGTTAGCTTTTCGGATTAGTAGTGCAATGAAAGAGGAAGCAATAAATATGATTAGTGAAGAGGAAGTAGTAAGGCAGAGTAAGATTCGTCGCGTTTTGATCATAACTTTACTGCTGAATATTCTTGTGGCTGCAATTAAGTTTTCGGTAGGTCACATGTTTGATTTTACCTCACTTGTCTCTTCGGGAATTGAGTCCTTTTTTGATGGTTCTTCAAATGTTTTAGGATTGATAACCATGTACTATGCGGCCCAGCCAGCAAATAACTCACATAACTATGGTCATCATAAATATGAAACCCTAGGAAGTTTGATTATAGCTTTTCTTTTACTATTTTCCTCATTCCAAATTTTTAAATCAGTTTGGTCACATTGGCAGAGCTCTATTACTCCTCAATTTAGCTGGATACCAGTGGTTGCAATTACTGTATCTATGGCCATGAGTCTTTACGTGTCTTGGTATGAAGGTAAGGTTGCAAAAGAGACTCACTCTTCATTCTTAGAGGCAGATGCTGATCATACATTCGGTGATTTTATTATGAGTGGTGGAGTATTGATTTCAATTTTAACTAGTTATTTTGGATGGCGCTGGCCAGACTTAATGATTGGAGCAGGGATCTCGGTGTATCTTGCTTACTTAGCAGTAAAAATAATAAAGGAGAATTTACCGGAACTAATGGATGCAAGCCCTGGTATTTCAGAGTCTATTTTATCAGAAGTAGAATTGATGCCTGAAATTTTAGATGTCCATAAATTTAGAGCACGTGGTAACCAGCGTGTTGTCTATATTGATTTTCATATTTTATTAGAAAAAAATATTCCACTGCATATGGCACACGATATCTCTCATGAGTTGGAAGAAAAAATTAAACACATGCTAAAAGATAGGGTTCAAATTTGTGATATTACTATCCACGTTGAGCCATTTGCTAAAAATCACCATGACTAGTTATAAAGAAGTACAATACCCCGCCTGTAGATTACTTTGCTCTGAGGAAGAGGGCTTTCCATTGGAATGGCAGGGTCTTGTCGGTGAGATGAAAAAAATTATTCAAAATGAGACAAAGTTAACTCTTAATAGCAGTAAAGTTCATATTCAATTTAAATGTGCTCCTAGTGATGAAATATTTGATGAGGAGTTTTCTACCCTTTCGCTTGAAGTAGTCGGCCCTCAAATGAATATGGAACCAGAATATTTTTATTATGACAGAGAGGCAATTATGATGAAGCAGTTCCATATTGTACAAGGTGCACAAAAGACGGTGAGTGATCTGAAACATCTAGTTACCAAGCTACGAGCAGAAAATATTGATGAAATAGGTGACAAGTGGGAAGTTGTACTGGAAACTAGCGGCAATAAAGTAGAAGTTGTTATTAACTTCTTTTAAAAATAAGCTATTGCCTATATTTAGTGATTGAATTAAAATGGCGATGATAGTATTTATATGTATAGAGGTAAGTTTGCTGGAGGTGGAGTATAGCAAAGCATAGAGGGGGACAAGCCCCTAAGGTAAAAGGTCCAAGAATTAATAGAGATATTAGGGCCACAGAAGTTAGGTTGATTGATGGAGATGATGACAAATGCGGAGTATTCTCTTTAGATGAAGCTCTGAGAGTCGCTCATGATCAAGGTCTTGACCTTGTTGAAGTTTCTCCAAATTCCAAGCCACCAGTTGTAAAGTGTATTGATTATGGTAAATTTAAATACTTACAACAGAAAAAGGCTAACGAAGCAAAGAAAAAACAAGCTGTTGTTGTGGTGAAAGAGATTCAATTTAAACCAAATATTGAAATTCATGATTTAGAGGTCAAGCTTAAGCGAGCGGAGAAATTTCTAGGAAACGGAGATAAACTAAAATTAGTTATGCAGTTTCGTGGACGAGAAATGGCCTATCAGGTTGCTGGTTTAGAGAAATTTAAAGGCATCATTAATGATATTTGTGAAAAATACCACGGAATGATCGAGTCAGAGCCTAAAATTATGGGAAATCGTATATATTCCATGGTTGCACCCTCGAAAAAAGTAAAGAAATAGTTTACAAAAGTGAAATTATTTGATATTTATACTGACTTTAAAAATGAAGTTAGATTATTAATAGTTAGTTAGGAGCATTCAAATGCCTAAAATGAAGACAAGAAGTTCAGTTGCAAAGAGATTTTCAATAACTGCAAGTGGAAAACTAAAATTTAAAAAGAAAGGTTTACGACATATTCTTGAAAAAAGATCTTCTGCATCTAAAAGACATTGCAGAAAACCTGGTTTTGTAAGTAAAGCAGATATGCCTCGTATTAAAGCTTGTCTACCATACGCTTAAATAATATTAAAAATTGACTGAGTCTTGGGTTAAGAGATCTTCGGATCCCCCAATGAATCGCAAAAGGAGAATAAAATGTCTAGAGTAAGAAGAGGCTTTAAGGCCAGAAGAAGAAAGAACAAAATTTTTAAACTAGCGAAGGGATTTCACTTCGATAGAAGAACTACATATCGCCAAACTGCTGAAACAGTGAAAAGAGCAATGCATTTTATGTATAAGACTCGTCGTCTGTTTAAGCGTGATATGAGAAAATTATGGATTATAAGAATTGGAGCAGCTTCTGTTCAACTGGGGACTTCATATTCAAAGTTCATGGGAGCTCTTAAAAAGAGTGATATTCAAATCAACAGAAAAATGCTTGCTGACGTTGCAGCACGAGATACAGAAGCATTTAAAGCAATTTATAATACTGCTGTAAAATAGAATATTTCAAAAATTAAATAAAAAAGGCCATCATTTTTGATGGCCTTTTTTTTATTTTACAGGCAAGAAATAGTGGCGACACTGACCATCCTCGCGTAATTCAATAATTCCTCGCACTAATTCTGCATCACTGTTTTGACCTATTATGTTACTAGCTGTAGAGATAGAGCCATCTACTGGAGAATATAACTTTATAATATCATCTATATCTCTATTATAAATCTGTCGCCTTTGCTCGCCAAGTGAGAGAGTGGGAAGCATGACGGAGCTAATGGAAAAGTCGTTGACATGACCTAGTCCTAGTAAGTGACCAAGCTCATGAAGTACTACTGAGGTTAAATCATATTGAAAACTGTATGGTGCAGGGTTGATTGAAAACTGGTGGTCACGGTAATTGACTAAAACATCTGCATGAACAATTTCATAATAACTGTGTCCACTGCTATCTACACGAGGATAAGCAAAAAACTGTGTCACTGCCAGTGCACTACTGCTTACCTCTGGAAACCAATTTGTAATTTTGTAAATACCCAAAACACCATCACGATAATCGGAGAGCATGCCTGTATCCATAGCACCAGTAGTATTTAGTACAGGTTTAAAAAGAGAAAAACTGGTGTCAGCAGAGTTCCACTCATCCTTTATGGCTGAAATTGCATTTATCTCATCAGTTGCAAAATTTGAGGATACTACAAGCTGGAGTGGCAGAGTTGCAGCAGACAAGGGCCAGTGCTTGATTGTCGATGCACTGTTTATGTCTAAAGTATCTGATGGAGTAGCTGTATTATCGAGATTACAGCCAGTTATACTAAGAATAAATAAAATTGTTGTAAAAATTTTCCCCATACATGCACCTTCCTAGTGAATGTATCGGGTATTTTAAGATAAAACTTGAGTAAAAAGCTCTACTTCTTTGAGCTTTTGTAATCAGCTGCGAACTGGGCTAGTCCCTTGTCTGTAAGAGGGTGGGTGAATAGCTTTTTTACTACACCGTATGGCATGGTTGCTACATCAGCACCGACTAAAGCTGCATCTCTAACGTGAGTAGAGTGTCTAACCGAAGCTGCTAGAATCTTAGTTGTATATCCATAGTTATCAAATATGGTACGAATCTCATCGATAAGTGCCATGCCATCGTGACCAATGTCATCTAGGCGTCCAATGAATGGTGATACATATGTTGCACCATTCTTTGCTGCTAGTAGCGCTTGGTTGGGGCTAAAAATTAGTGTTATATTTGTTTTAACATTTTTTTCGGAAAAGTACTTACATGCTCTTATACCATCTTCAGTCATTGGAAGCTTGATGGTAATATTTTCATGAATTTTTGCTAGTACATCGCCTTCATTGATCATGCCTTCATAGTCGCTAGCATTGACTTCTGCAGATATTGGGCCGTCTATAATACTACAAATCTCTTGAATTACCTCTGCCTGTGGTCGTTTCGTTTGAGCAATTAAGCTTGGATTGGTAGTCACTCCATCAATAAATCCCCACTTTGCAGCTTCTTTTATTTCATCTATCAGGCCTGTATCGAGAAAAATTTCCATGTAAACTCCTTGTAATGGTAATAATATGAGCTAAATATACCAGTTTAATGAGAAGTGGCAAATTTTTACTCTACCAAATAGTAAGTTTTTATCCGATAATTATAGTATGCGTTACGTATTATGTATTTTTATATTGTTTTTAGAGAGTGCTCTTGCACTTAGTCCTAAGCAGGTTAGGGAAGAGCTAGATACTTTTTATGATAGTAAGGTTAACTACCAAAAGACCATTGGCCGGGTGACTGATAGAGATATATCGGGGCATATTTTTAAAATTAAAGGCGAAGATCCAAATCTTAAGTTTTTTAAAGCAGGTGATCGATTAGAATTTGTTATTCCAGGGGCAGGTTCAACTGAGCAATGTACTGGAGTTGTTCGTTCTACCGAATATGATTATGTTGTTGTATTTGTAAATGATCTGTCAGTTTGTTGGCCACAAGTAGGGAATATACGTTTAGGTACAATCTTTAATATTAATTCAATTGAACTGGCTAAGAGAGTTAAAGAGGCCAGTTTGTACCGTGTGGTGTTATTAAAAAGACAGGAAGATTATATTGGGCAGTTAAAAGGATTGAATAATTTTATCTGGGCCTATAGTGAAAAAAGAATTCAAGTCGCTGCTGAGTTTGATAAAAAAATTTTAGCGATGCAAAAAGATAAAGCGAAAGCGCTATCATTTTTATCATTAAAAAAGAGAAACTCTATGACGTTACAACAAGAGTTATCATATAACTTGGATCAACTTGAAAGGGATTTAAGATTTTATCAAATAGAAAAAAGAGAGCTGTATACGGATAGATTTTTTCTGGATCAAGACTTGGGGTTGCCTATCAACAACAGACCGCAGCAACTTAAAAAAAATGAAAGTGCACTTTATAGGAAATCTAAATTATAGAGATGAAAATTTTTATTTTTTTCATAAATTGCTAAGCTATAATTTGGGGAAACTCCCAACCATGTTTTAATAGTATCTTCAGTATTCCTTTGGTGAATCCACGTAAAAACACATGACATTCTAATTGATTTCGGAGTAAGAATTTTAATATTTAGTTTTGTACGAAGGTCTTTAAATAATAGTTCGAGTCCACGTGGTGAAATTCCTCCCGAGATTATTTTATAAGGATTAGCATAAAAAAATAGTTCAGAAAAAGATATTTCATGTTTGATTTGCATCGATGCTAATAGTTTTTTATATGGAATAAAGAGAGAGTTAAAACTCTTATGTAGTGGAATTGAGTATGGATTCCCTTTTTTAGGAAATATAAGTACTCTCGGTTTTTGTCCTGAAATAATATGTTCTAACTTTAAACAAGAGATTTCAGCAACCTTTAAGCCTGCAGTGTATATAAGAAGGAAGATTAGTTGGTTTCTTAGTTTTACTAATTTTTCTAAATTATCTTCTTCTGTAACTTGTATTGTTAAAAAATGTTTCCAAACGAGATGTAAATCTCCTAACGGTGTGGGACGGGGAATATCTAAAAATTTTGGAGAAACAGGAATCTTTCGTACAAAATTTTCTTTGACTAAATTATGCTCAACTAAAAAATCAAAGAAAATCCTTAAGGTCTGTACTCGTCTACGTCTGGAATTATCTGATTTAAAACGTGCTTTTAAATATTCTCCATATTCTAGTACGTGAGATAGTTGAAAGTGAGAGATATCGTCATGCTTTTGGACATCAATTAGATAGTTTAGAAAGCAAGTGAGGTCTGTTTGATAATTTTTTAAAGTATTATCTTTTTTGCCTAGGATTGCTTGTCGTTGAATAAAGTTTTTAATTTCTTCATAAATATGCATATCTTAAATTACCATAGAGCAGGGTTTGTCGACAAGCATTAGGGGCATCTTACTTGACATACTTGATAGGGGCCTTCTTCTTTGGTTACCGAGATAGAAGTCTGTAATCTAAATTTAAAATATGGAGCAAAGGTAACTAAGGTATGAAATTCTCCATTCTCTCCAAATGGATCTACCTCTTTTGGTAATGTTGCAATTATCTTTGAGCTTAGCTCTTTGCCCAAATAAGTGTGATCTAACATTGTCGTCATTGTAGAAGTTATAATGGCACGAAAATTTTGTTGAAAAAAGATATCCATTAATTCATGAACACTGTATTCCCAAAGAGGGAAGTGAGTCGTAATTCCAATCTTACCTAGCTGTATTTCTCTATACTTTCTAATATCTTCTAGGTGAAGATCACCAAAAGCAACATCTGTAATTCCTCTGTTTATGTATGGCGTTAGTGCCTGTTGAATTATAGAATTATACTCTTGATTAGAGCAGTTCTCAGGCAGGTATACTCGCTGTAGTGGAATGCCTATTAACTTTGATTGCTCTACTAGCAGAGTTTCAGAAATTCCATGGTATGCAACAGTATTACTATCTTTGGTTATTGTAGTAAGTAGTGCTTTGATAGAAAATTCATTTTTACGTTGTAGTTCATATAGTGCAAGAGCAGAGTCTTTTCCACCACTCCAAAAAAGAACTATCTCTTTTTTATTCATTCGTTTATCCTCAAGCTAACATTATTTTTAGCAGTGAGAGAATATGACAAACATGATAAAAGGTAAAGAATGCTCTTTAGAAGATACAGTTAGTCGTTTTGAGCAGTTTTTTGCAAACCTCGGTATTCAAATTGAAGAGTGTTCGTGGTTAAATCCAGTACCATTTGCATGGTCTGTACACATAAAGTGCAAGGACTTCCCACTACTATTTACCAATGGTAAAGGTAGCTCCAAATTAGCAGCGTTGGCCAGTGCATATGGCGAATTTATAGAGAGATTTGCAACGCAGTACTTTTTCGCTGATTATTACTGGAATACTCCAAAATCTCCATGCCATGATTTAAAATGGATGCATCACCCTGAAGAAAAATGGGTTGAAGTTAGTGATGCTTTTCCACACTCTATTTTATCTAGATCACTAGAGCGTTTTTACGTTCAAGATGAAGAGGTTTCTTTTTCAATGCTACTAGATCGAAATATGGGTAACAAGGGAGTATGTTGTGTTCCATATACACGGGAGCGTGATGGTAAAGAGATTTTTATTCCACAAAATATTATTGGAAATTTATATGTTAGTAATGGTATGAGCTGTGGGAATAGTGAGCAAGAGGCGAAAGTTCAAGCACTATCTGAAATTTTAGAACGAGGAATTAAAAACCGAATTATTAGTGAAGGTATAACTTTACCAACAATAGGTCATGAATTTCTAAAACGCTTTCCACAAGTAATAGCAGGAATTGAAGCGCTTGAAAAAGACTCCTTTAAGGTTCTAGTGAAAGACGCATCACTTGGTGGGAAGTACCCCGTGGTTAACATCACTCTTTTAAATAAAGAAGATGCAGGAGTCTTTTGTGCTTTTGGAGCACACCCCATTTTTGAAGTTGCCCTTGAGAGAACCTTAACGGAGCTACTGCAAGGCCGAGATTTAAATCAATTGAATAATTTTAAAATACCTAGTAGTGATTTAGAAGAGGTAGCAACTGCAGCTAACCTTGAAGAGCATTTTATAGATTCAGCGGGGGTTGTAAGTTGGAAGTTTTTATCAACAGACTTTGATTATCCTTTTGTCCCCTGGGGATTAGATACTGAAGAGCTAGGTATCAGTGAACAATGGGATTTTCTGAAGGAGCTCGTTCAAAAAGACCAGTATGAAATTTACTGTAGTAAGTGTTCTTATTTAGGAGAGGAGGTTCATCGAGTGATTGTTCCTGGTCTCAGTGAGATCTATCCTTTAGATGACCTCTATCAAAATAATAATAATGAGGTTTTACCTTTTTATTCACTATTCTTTAATATTCATAACTTAGAAGAAGATGAGTCGTATGAGTTATTAAGATTATTAGACAATATGGCATTTGCTTCGCCTGACTCACTTGCAGATCATCTGGGAATACTATTTCCAGTTAATTCTTTTTGGCAGAAGATAACTGTCGGACAATTTCGTAGTCTGCTGCATATTCAGCTAGGGCAACTTGAGGAAGCACTGGAAGAGCTTTTTATAGGTAATTCAGATGATCTTTTTTGGAA
>DAOWEO010000086.1 GCA_030638415.1 Bdellovibrionales bacterium
AATTACTGGGTAATTGTAGTTGTCGTTGATGGGTACTTTATATTGTCGCTGGCCACTATATCGAGTCTTCACAAGATGTTGTTGATATTAATGGAAATGTTAAACAATATAAGGATCTATGAAAAAAACTTTTTTATTTTCATTATTTTTTGCTAATTTTGGAGATTTAATTTGCTCCGGTGCAAAATGGTGTGGCCAGCGACAATATAAAGTACCCATCAACGACAACTACAATTACCCAGTAATTTGATCTAAAGAGTAGACTATTATGAGCACAGGAGGTGCAATAATGGTAACGGATGGTCAAGTAATTGCTCTCTGGAAAGAGTTTAGAAAATCTAAAGTAATAAAAATAGCTGCGTTAAAGAATGGGATGAATCGAAAAACAGCAGCAAAATATTTACAAAATTACAATCTGCCTAGTGAAACTGTCATAATTCGTAATTGGCGAACTCGACCAGATAACCTAAAAGGAGTATGGCCAAAAGCAGAAGAATTTTTGGCTATTACGCCAGATATTGAAGCTAAAGCTCTTTTTGAGCATTTACAAGAAGTGCACCCACTCCTCCTTAATCAAGTGCAGCTTAGAACATTTCAGCGCCGAGTAAAGCAATGGCGTATTCAAAATGGAACAAATCAAGAAGTGTTTTTTGATCAAAAAACTATTCCTGCAAGGATGGCACAGTTGGACTGGGTTGATATGAACAAGTTTAAAATTACAATCAACGGAATGTTATTTAAACATAAGCTTTGTCACTTTACTTTGAATCACTCCAATGTTGAGTCTGCAACTATTTGTAGCTCTGAATCGATGCTTGCTATAAAAAAAGGGCTGAGAGATTTCTTATATCGAGTTTTAGGAAAAGCTCCTCAAATACTACAAGTTGATAATAGCTCTGCTGCAACTCATCGACCTTGTAAAGATAAGAAAAAAAGAGTTTTTAATAGTGAGTACGTTCAAGTTTTAGAATATTATGGCATTGAAGCTCAAAAAACAAACATCTCTAAGCCTAATGAAAATGGTGTTGTTGAATCTCAAAATGGTCATCTTAAAAATAAAGTTAAACAAGCATTAACAATTAGAGGTAGTAAAAACTTTGCCAATACACAGCAATATCAGAAATTTATTAATGACATTATTGATAAGGCTAATGGGAAAAGAAAAGCAAAACTAGAAGAGGAACTTCCTCTCTTAAGAGATATCCCGGCTAAGCCTCTTCCTGAGTACCAAGAAGAATATATTACGATTAGAAATCGAAGCACTGTATTTATCAAGAGGATTACTTACTCTGTACCATCTAGGCTAATTGGATCAAAAATAAAAGCAAGAATTTATGAGGATAGGATTGATCTTTACTCTGGAATTAATCTTGTTTTTTCTATGCCTAGGATATTTGGTAGTCAAGGAGTAGTTATAGACTATCGCCACATTATTCATTCTTTAATAAGAAAACCAGCAGCATTTGAAAATTATAAATACAGAGAGGAATTATTTCCAACAATTAACTTTAAAAAAGCATGGGACTACTTAAATAAAAGTCAAACCTTGCGACAAGCAACAGTAGAGTATCTACGAATATTAAAACTAGCAGCAGAAAATAGTGAGCGAGATATTGACGTAGCATTAGAGTTACTTTTGGCAGATAGTGAAAGTGCTCTTAGCAGTATATCTGTTGCAGATCTGGCAATTACACCATTAAAAATACAAGTTGAATCCATGACATTAGAACCTGATCTAGGCATATACGATCAACTTTTCTTAAACCGAGGAGAAACAAATAATGAAGAGCACTACCAATGAGTTATTGAGAGACCTAAAACTTTCTACTTTTATAAACCAGTTTCCAATATTGGAAAAGAAAGCTGTGAAGGGAGATTGGAGCTATGAACGATTTTTGAAAGAGCTAAGCTTATCAGAATTAGATCATCGAAAAGAAATGAAAACAGCAAGGCTCTTAAAACAATCTAAAATTCCTCCACAATATACATTTGAAACTCTCGACCCCAAATTACTCACAACAAATGTTCGTAAGGAATTATCTATTTTACTAAAAGGCGAGTTCCTTTATGATGCAAGTAATGTGCTTGCTTTTGGCCTTCCAGGAAGAGGGAAAAGTCATTTTTTGGGTGCATTGGGACGAGAATTAATCCTTCGCTATAATACTAGTGTCTACTTTTCACCTACTTTTAAAATTGTAGAAAAGCTTCTTGTAGCAAAAAAAGAATTTGGACTTGAAAGTGCACTAAAAAGACTTGATAAATTTGATGTAATAATCTTGGATGATATAGGCTATGTCCAGCAGAGTCGTGATGAAATGGAAGTTTTATTTACTCTTCTTGCTGACCGGTATGAAAGAAAAAGCATCATGATTTCAAGCAATCTTGTTTTTTCAAAATGGGATAAAATTTTCAAAGATCCGATGACAACAATGGCTGCAGTGGATCGCCTAGTACATCACTCAACAATTTTAGAATTTAGTGGGGAAAGTATTCGAGCGATGGAAGCTCAGAAGAGAAAAAAATAAACTGAGTATTTATATCAGGGATGGGTAATTATAGTTGTCGTTGAAGGGTAAAAGTAATTGTCGTTTGACAGCAGGGAGTTAACTTGATAACAATTGCTTCTGCATTTACAGTTCCAACAGGTAAGGCCCATTGGCATACACTTGTAAAAGCACGTCCTATCGAGACTCAATCCTTTGTCATTGCTGCAGATCAATGGGGCTTTCATAATGAAAAGATGCATACCTATGGGCACTCAT
>DAOWEO010000053.1 GCA_030638415.1 Bdellovibrionales bacterium
ACGAAGACGTACAAAATTATATAACGGCTAATGAGGAGTTTGAAAATGCCTCTTCACTACACTCTGCAGGGTGGGTAGATTATAAAAGAGTATTAGATAGTAAAAATCAATTATACGATGAGATGAGTGATGTCGCTCTTGATGGTTTGATTGTTCTGGATGGACTGGCATTCATTAAAGGAACTAAGCATGTATTGAAAATTGGTGCTAAAGCTGACTCACAAATTGCTCGTAAGTTTTATGTTACTGAGAAATTGAGTAAAAATAGTGGCGATGCGGGACGCTTTAAAGATGTTGTCTGGAAAAGACATAAAGTAGCTTATGGTGCTGAAAAGGTTGATCCACTGCTGGCAGGTAAACGGGCCCAAGTTCGAGATGAACTTATGTACTTTAATAAAAATGATGGAATCCCTGCTTTTTACAGATATGGAAAAGATGGAGATGATACTTTTGGAGTTATTGATACCTTTCTTGATCCCAAGCGTATAGGAAGTGACGATGCTGTTGATAGTTTAAAGCAGATAAATGTTTGGATTGATGATTACGGAGATTATAAAAAATTATTAAATGGAAAAATTGACGAGGGCTTTACTGTACATAAACAGTTAGAGGAGTTAGGTAAGTATAGAACAACATCTAGAAGTACATTTAACAACCTACTTAGCAAGGGGGATGGTGTCGTTAATATTAAGCTCTCTACCATTATTGATGGTAAAGTTGTTGTAGATGAAGTGCCATTTTCTACTTATAATCAGCTTAAAAGCTATATGCGTAGTCTGCGTGTAAAAGACTCAAAAGTATTTACTAGTGGCATTAGGGATGAAGCACTTCGTTCAAGTGAGGTGTTTGATGTCATGTCGGAGCATGCTTTGCGAGCTCGTAAATTGACATTTTTACGGAATAAATTAGTTCATATTCCTGATGCTAAAAAATCAGTTGAACAAAAAGATCTATTGGTTAAAGTTAATTCGTTATTAAAAAATAGTGATATTGCTCCGCGAACTGATGCGAAGGAGTTTGTTGTTAATCTAGAGTTAAAAAATGAAATTAGTGATATACTTCGCTCTGCTAAAAATAAGTTTAAATTAAGATCAGAGGCCAAATACTCATTAAGTGAGTTAGGAGTCAGTGAACTAAAGCAAGCTGGAGTTGCACCAAAAATTGCAAAGATTTTTGGAATTTCTGTAGCGACAACGGGGATTATGGCAACAGGGAAAAGTTACTATACACACTATAAAGAACAGGGAGGGCTAGGTATTGAAATTGCTAATGCAGAGATATGGCTTGATGATGTTCTTCGTGGTTTTTCAGTTTATGGAGCTACTGGAGATGAAGTAGATTGTGCTAAAAGTGGACGTGCTTATACTTTTGAAACTTCATGTTACCCGGCTTTAGCTCGTAAATATATTGAACCTTATGTGTTACGTGCTATGAAAAATCCAGCTTATAAACTGGAGAAAGATCTTGAAGTTGCTGGACGCTTAAAAAAGTATCGCCAGCATATGTTAGCACTACGTAAGCAGTTTAAAGCGGGGGAGACCTATTCTTTAGTCCAAAATAATTTAAAGAAAGATGGATACAAAGAATTTTCTAGGCAAGTTTTTTTGGATAAAACAAATAGCTATGCAGCAGACAAAGATGTGCTTAAAGCGATTGAGCAGATTTTTATTAGCGATACGCAAGAAGAGATGGACCAGCAAGTGGTACGTTTTGCAGAAAAATATGGCAGTCATGCTATTACTCCTGTTTTATTTAACTATCTAGATAAAGAGACTGAAGGAATATCATCTATAAAAGAGACATCAAGGCTTACCAGCGATATTGAAGCTCAATTAAAAAAAGTTATGTCTACGAGTGGAAGCTTTGATAGTGAGTAGTAGATAGAGACAATCACAACTTGAACTTATTTCATAAGTTTGTTAGCTTATAACTACTCTAGTGAAATGAATGGTGTGAAAATCTCCAACTGTCGCGCAACGGTAAAGTCCGATCTTCATTTGAGTAAGGCTAACGCTATTATTCGCGAGTGATAATAGTGAGAAAATAGTCTTTTCTTCCTACTGGAGTCATGATGAAACCTGTTCTAGCTTTACTCTCTTTTATTTTATTACCATTAAATTCTTTTGCTATTTTTGATCAGGAATTTGTTATTACTCCCACCATGATTTCTACTCAAATTGATAGTGTTCCATTTGATTTAGATCATATTGGAGAGGAGGTCCTAGAGCAAGAGAGCTCATCTACACTCAATGAACTGTTAAGTCAGCGTGCAGGTATTGTCACCGTCGCAGATGGTACAAATGGGCATAAATCAGCTCTTTTTTTACAGGGAGGAAAGAGTGGAGATCTGTTAGTCTTAATTGACGGTATTAAGATAAATGATCCAAGCTCTCCTAGTGGCAGCTTTGATCTCTCTTTAGTCGACTTGTCTAATATTCAATCCGTGGAAATATTAAAAGGGCCACAAAGTGGATTATACGGTGCAGATGCTTTTAGTGGTGTAGTTAATATTATTACAAAAAATGAAAAGAAGACCATGTCGCAAGTAACTTTGAATGGCGGTGCACATAATAGCCATGGAGTATCAGCAATGCATAATCAGCATGGTAAAAATACTTCATATCGCATACATACCTCATTTCAAAAAGCGGATGGCTTTTCTATTGTTTCTGGTACTGATGAAGAGGATGGTCATGAATATAAAACAGCTCAACTAAAAATTACGCATAAAAAGAATAGTCAAAATATTAATATGCAAGTGGAGTACTTGAAAAAGCGTATTGACCTTGATGCATGGGGACAGGATGATCCGAATTATACTGAAACAAGTGAGAATGTTAGAACTCAAATAAAAATTTCAGATCTGTTTTTTAATAGTTTATATAATCCACAACTTAGTTATAGCTTTAGTAAAGGACTTAGACAGACAATTAACTTAGCTGATGATGTCTCTGCGGTTAGCTCAAATGATCTTTATAAGTCAGAGAGACAAGAGGTCTTACAGACTAATACTTTGCACTGGAGTGATAGTAACAAAACATTAATAGGACTCTCTTATATGAATGAGAGGATGGAGGCATCATCTGTCGGTGATAAAGAGCTAGACCGTTTGGGTGTTTTTTTACAGCAGAGTAATAGAATTTTAAATTTAGATTCGACGATGAATGTCAGGTATGACAACAATAGTGACAATGATTTTTTAACTTATAGAATTGGACTTTCTACTCAGCGAAAAGGATTCGCAATTCAAACGGCTTATTCTATAGCAACTAAAAATCCAACTCTATATCAGTTATACTCTAGCTATGGTGATCCTGATCTTAAGGAGGAACGGCAAAAAGGTGGCAATGTCAGTTTGAGTTATAAATGGACCCTAGGTGATATTAAGTGGAATCTGTTTCATTATGAGTTAGACAATTTAATTGATTATCATCCTATAACTTTTAAATCATTAAATGCTGGTAAGGCGACTAGGAAGGGATATGAGTTGTCGCTGTCACAGTCCCTTGGTAGTTTTAGACTAGGAGTTAATTATACTTATTTAATTGCAACAGATGAGGATGGAGAGTATTTGGTACGTCGGCCTAGGCATCAGGCAGCTCTGAATACAGCTTATAAAGTAGATGCCTATAATATTAATTTCGTTACAACATACATAGGCCAAAGGGATGCAGTCTCTGGTGGGTATATGCCAAGCTTTGTCCGGTTAGACCTAAAAAGCAGTTACAAGCTTTCGCCAAGAGCAATGCTCTCAGTACAGTGGAATAACTTACTTAATCACCAATATGAGATGGCAGAGGGCTATCAGACAGAAGGAAGCTCTCTGTATGCTAAAATGAGATACTCTTTCTAATGAAATCTCTCTTTGGATTTTTTGTACTCTCACTTTTACTACATGCAATGTTTCTTTTAGTTCGTAGCTCTAGAGATTTGGTAGTAGACAAGTCAATTCAGACGAGAAAAGTTCATTTTTTTATTGCTCCTAAAGGTGTAGTGAGAGAACTTGTAGATGATACAAAGTATATTTCTAAAAACAAATCTGTTAAACGCGGTAGAAAACAACATCAACAATCTAAGCCTGCTTTGGAAAAGTTACCAACTAATGCTGGAACTCTTTCGACAATCAAAAATGGCTTAACAGTCTTAGATATTCCCTTAGTGTATCCCTCAGAGGCCGTCAAAATGAAGATGAATGGGGTGGTCGTGGTTGAAGTCTCTTTTTCACCATTAGGAGTTCTAATTAATAAGAAGATTGTTCAATCCAGTGGACATCAGCTATTAGACCGTGTCGTTCTTGATGCTATTGACCGATCATCACTAAAACAAGGCTTTCGTGGTGATTCTAATAAGTTAACCCTCTCTTTCGAATTTAAACTTTAGTATGTAATTATTCCATATCGTTGTTATATCGCTGCATAATTGGGTTTTTGTTGTATATGTAGTTATTAAATAACTTAAGGGGTTTTTATGAAAGTATTTTTAGTTGTATTTAGTTTATTTTTTTCTCTCCAAAGCTTCAGTGCTGATACACTTGATCTTGAATTTAGAGTAGATTCAAGCAGTATTGTATTAAATTCAGTTGATATTATTTATAAAGCTGCAGTTAGCCCTAATATTTTTCATGCGCTTTGTAGAGAGTGGAGACATGATGCTGATGACGTTTTTAACGGACATTGGGAAGCCAAAACTTTAACGATAAAAGCGAAGGTAAACGCACTAGGTGATAATATCTATTTGGTAACAGATAAATTAAAAGATGGAGGAGGTTTTTGTAAATATACTCCTCTCGCAATTAACTTAGAATTTAATGATTTTCGTAATGATTACCATAATGATGTTTTCTCTCTATGGTTGCCAAGAGCTGATTTTGACTTTGATAAGTTTGCAAGTCAAATCAAGGTTGAGCGTTTGATCTTTACAGATGATAATTATAAGCGCTTAGACGTTACTGCAAATGCTGATGCAATAAATTTTAGTAGTATTGTTGATGTATCAACTGAGACTGTGCAAATTGATTAGATTTTGTAACTCTCATCTCGCTTAAGTGCAGGTGTATAAAAGCTTTGCTTTGGTAGGTATTCTAAAGAGATATTCTTGCCAGTAATAGGGTGAGAGAAATTTAAAGAAAAAGCAACCAGGCGTACCTGCCGTGAGACCGTGTCGTCAGCACCATACTGCCTGTCTCCGACAATTGGACAATTTATAGATCCAAGTTGTGCTCTAATTTGATTTTTCTTCCCTGTGTGGAGTAATATCTCAAGAAGATGGTAGCGTCCTACTGGCTTTATATATGTATACTCCGTTATGGCGAATACAGAATCTGGAACCTCTTCTTGAGTAACAATCATCTTGTGTTGAAAATTATCTTTTAGCCAACTCTCAATTTTTCCTGTAGCGAGAGGAGGTTTTCCTTCGGTCAGTGCCAGATACTTCTTGGTTACACTTTTCCAATTCTCTTTAACTTGTTGTTGCAGTTTTTCAGACTTAGCAAAGATTATAAGGCCTTCTACTTCTCTATCTAATCGGTGAACAATCCACAAAGTGATTTTGTTTTTATCTCTTTTAGTAACAAAGTTTTGTAGCATCTTATCGAATGAATCACCTGTTTGAGTTCTGTTTTTACAAGAGAGTAAGCCTGCTGGCTTAATTGCAATTATAATCTGGTTATCTTCATACTTAATTACGATAGGGTGTTGTCTGCTAGGATGGTCTTGTCGGCTCTGCTTAACACTATTTTTTCCAAACTCAACTCTTTGTCCTTTAAGGAAAATAGTTGAGGGAATGACCTTGATCTCTTCACCATCACAGGTTACTACGGAGCTCTTAATGATTGACTTAGCTTTTGTTTTTGAAATTCCTCTATTTTTTAAACATATTAGATCGACTGCGGTAATATCATCTTTAACTGTATAAATCATCTGCTACTTTCCCCAATTCTGTTATGTTATATGAATTTTAGCAGTTAATACTATTTTGTCTATGAGCTTAGATTTTGGTACAAAAAAAGGCCATTGCTAATGACCTTGTTACTAAAATAAAAAATCATAGTATTTTAATTATAATCTAACGCACTCATGCGAAATATATTTATTTTGTTGTTTAGTAGTGCGGTAGACGATTAGTCCATCTTCAGTCGGCACGTACTCAAGATATGCTTTTACAAACATTGTTTTGAGCTCTATTAAAAGAATATTTTTTTCTAGGTCACATGATGTCTTGTGGCGAATGCCAAAAGCTCCTCGGTGGAATACTTCATCAGTAATTAAAACGAGATCATTATCAATGGTATAAGAATTTTCGTCTTGTCTTATTGAAAGCTCTTGGTTTTCAATCGTTATGTCATACTGTGGTTCATAAGTGGTACAGGTGTAGTCTCCATCTAAGTCTGGACAAGCAAATAGCTGAGTTGTAGTGAAAAGAACAGTGAGGGTGTATAATAAGTTTTTCATAATGTATCTCCTATTGTTAAGACAATTTGATTGTGTGAGTGATTTATAGTAAGCAATGATATCTATGGCAACATAATCTCTTAACGAAAATATGACAAAAGTGTCAATCTTTACCAGCTTTTACTTTATTGTAGCTACGCCTTATAATTTATACTAAAAGGCATAACTTTCTAGTACTTGGAGTGGTCATAAGTCGTACAAAAATATTTTTGATTTGTTTATTAATTATACTAATTCTAGGCTTTGGTACCTTCGGCTTTCATCTTATTGAGGGATGGAGCTTTATTGATTCTCTGTTTATGACTTCAATTACCTTGACCACTGTAGGTTTTGGTGAGGTTCATCCACTTAGTGATGGTGGAAAGCTATTTACCCTCGTAATAATTTTTTTTGGTGCAGGTATTTTTACATACTCAATTTCAATTCTGATGTCTTACATGATGAGTTATGATTTTGATAAACGGAGGCGAGAGAAAATGCAAAAGAAAATTGATACTTTGAAAAAACATACTGTTGTTTGTGGCTTTGGGCGAATGGGGGCAGTCATTTGTCATGAACTTTCAAGAAACAATAACCCGTTTGTTGTAATCGAAAAGCGTGATGATTTAGTTAATGAGCTAAAAAAGACTAATTATTTATGGATTGAGGGAGATGCTGCTAATGATGATTGTATGGAGCTCTCTGGGCTTGAAAGAGCAAAGGTACTAGTTTCTATGATTGATAATGATTCTGAAGCTCTATATATTTCTTTAGCTGGGCGTTCTATTAACCCTGATCTTCATATTATTGCTCGTGGTACTGATATGACAGCTAAAAAAAGAATTTTAAAAGCAGGTGCGGACAAGGTGGTTCTTCCAATTGTTATGTCAGGGCTCCAGGTCGCTGAGTCGGTATTAAATCCCGCTGTTGAAGATTTTCTTGATCTAACTGGAGACAATAAGAGTGAGAAGAGAATTCAGTTAGCAGATCTTTTTGTAACAAAAGATTCAAGCTTAATTAATGAGTCACTTCACTCAAAAGGTCATGAAATGAGTGATCTTATTATTGTTGGAATAAGAAAGCATGATAAAAGCTTCGTGTTTAAGCCTGAGAGTAGCTACATCTTCAATGAGGGAGATTGTCTAATTGCTATGGGTAGTAGAGAGGCTTATAATCGTGCTAGAAAGCATTTTCAGTTAAGTACAATAAATTAATTATTAATAATTTGTAATTTTTATGCATCGCGTTGCTAAGTGTTGCATTGTTCTGTAAACTACCAAGATGAAAATATTCCTTCTAACTATTTTACTTCTATCGCAAAGTGCTTTTAGCCTAGAGATCTTTTGGCATCGTGGAGATGTTAATACAGCTCAAGAAAACTCCTTAGATGCTATTAACTCCAGTTTAGATAGCCCTCATCCTAACGTTGAAATTGACGTTATCAGCTATACTTTTTTTGGTAAGCAATCTGCTGTTGTCGCCCATGATAAAAAAGCTAAACGTATTGCTGGTATAAAAGGAAATATTAGTGATTACGATTTTAAGCAGCTTTTAAATAGTGCAAATAGTGAATTATCACCAGAGCAAATTATCTCTTTTGAGCATTTTTTAGATACTCTCGTTATTAGAAAGAAAGCTGGAGAGAAATTTAAATTTATTGTTGATATCAAATTACGCTGGGGGCTGGGGTATAGGTTTTCTGCGTTTATAGCAAATGAAGTTATGAAGCGAGATCTAGTAGCAGAGGCTCTGTTTTTGGGATGGAAACGATCTGTTTGTAAAAGAGTTAGAAAAATTTGTAAACAATGCAATATTGGGATTATTACTAAAGCTCCTTTGTTGAAGCGAAATAAGCCTAAAAGAAAATATATGTTACGCTCAAAGCTTGATGGTACTTCCATGCGCAATGATTATCAGTTTGTTGTACTAAAAGATACAGAGCTATTTCTATTTCCAGATGTTGTCACATATTGGAAACAGCGAGGAATCAAAGTTGCTGCATACTCTAGTGATATGGAGCAGGAATATACTGCTGAACAGTTAGAAATATTAAAACATCTTGATTTTGTGATTCTTGATAGTAAGCAAATTAACCAGTTCTAAATTAGTTCTGAGCTAGTTCACAAATAACATGTTTAACTATCTTTGCTTTTCCAAATATCCACTCTTTTTGTAAAACCTGTAACTCAAATGAGATTACATTTCCATTTTCATCGTTAGTTAGTAGGTATGTTGTTTTCTCAAAATAAGTTAATCCTGCTTTACCTAGCCAATGACCCTCATTCTGTATACTCGAATGACTTAGGATGAAGTGCTTATCTTCGCCATAAGTAGCAGGATGTAAGTTATATTCCTTAATGCTAAGATTATAGGTTTTTTCATCAACAAATTCTGAGTACCTATCTCTCTCAACAATTTGCTCAATTATTAATTTTTCACATCCAGGGCTTCCTGTTAAATCATGTTGGCCAACTAGTCGACTGAGTAACTTATTTGTTTCTATAAAGTGCTCTCTGCTTGGATTTGCAAAACAAGATAGTGAGATTGTTAATAAAGCTAGGGTAATTGTTAATATCTTCATATTAGTTTCCTATGGAAAGATGTTTCTTATAGATATGTTATAAAATGCTTTGTACACTGGCAAACTTCTCATTAAAAACAGTATGAGATGATAAACAAATCAGTTGCTTAAATATCTTTTATATTTTGTTTTATAAGAACAAGCAGATCCTGAAGTTGTTTTTTTGCTAATTTTCCTGCCTGATTAAACAGAAGCTTGCCACTCGTGCTAAATAAAAGAACATTGCTACTGTCATCTTTAAGTTTCCATTTTTTAACTAAAACTTTTTTAAGATCTTTTATATAAATTGCATCAGGAAATTTCTCCTGTTTGCTCTTTAGTGCACTTGCGATAGCAAATTTTGGCATCCATGTTGCTGCCATATTAATAATAGCAACAGTAGTAAATTTATTTTTATTGAACTTACTTTTTTTCAAAGCATCAGCAACATGTTCATTGAGATCTTTTTCATCAGGATCAACGTAAAAAAGAAGATGTACTTTTCCTTGTAAGTCGGCACTAGACCACTGGCTTCCATCTGTACGTCCACCCGAATCTCCGGATAGGATGACAGTAGGTAGCTGAGCGAATAGCAGACCAGAGAAGCAAAAAAAACTTAAAAATATTAAAATTTTATCCATAATTATTTCCTTGTATATAATAGGATCTTAGCTTACTTAATTTAAACGATATTACAATTATTTATTAAATAGCCTTGTTTAACAGGCAGTACTTAATACTATAATTTACAGTACTTATAGTTAAAATAGCGCGTTAGCATGTAAGATGTGACTAGAATTCTTTTCAATGTTAAAATTCATAAGAGTTTAAAATTTATTGGAGCTTTCAAATGAAGTCGTGCCTTTTTTTATTATGTTTACTTTTATGTTCAGTAACACCGTTATGGGCAACCAATGGATTAACACTTGATGCTAAGCATTTTTCTTATAATGCGAAAGTGGCTTTTGGATCAAGCTATTGGGCGAGAAAGCCTATGACCGGGTTTGTAACCAACTCACTTAATGTCAGTTTTTATGGTATCGCAACTGCAACTTGCCCCACCAAAGAGCATGGGCCAACAGCTGGTCATTTTCCGTGGGCTAAGCCTGCAGAGTTGTTGACTCCCAGTCCTCAACTATTAATGTCACCAGTATGTCCACAGACGGGAGAGACAGGTTCTAGTTATATTACAATGCAGGATGGACAAGGGGTTGGTATGTATTGTCATGCTGGTAAAGATCCTAATTTAAGTCACAATAGTGTGCTACTACCATATCCAAAAGATACTCCAGGGAGATCTGGGATTTCAGCAACTTACTTAGAATTTAAACCTGATTGGGTTGTTCGTCCTTGGTCAGGACCTAAGCAAATCCTAAGTATAATTACGCAGCAAGCAGTTACTGCCAGAGTGGTTGATAATACCAAAACCCAAGTCCAGCAAAACTCTAGACTAGTTATTTTAAACTATCACTGCTTCACAAATAAAAAACCGGGACAAAGTTGTCAGTTTGAATGGAATGCAAAGTTGTATCTTGAGGGCATAAATCCTACTGGGCAAACTGAAGAAGAGAATATTATGTTTGATCCCGCTCAAGGTGGTATTCCTGTTATTGTTGGAACCACTGAAGATGCTCCTTATTGGACTAATAAAGGGGCTCCAACGCAACGAGCTCCATCTGATGAACTTAAAACTTTTAATGTTGAGATGGACTGGGCACAGGCACAAAACTTACTTATTAAATTTACTCTAATTGCTCTGAAAAATAGTGGAACAATTCAAAGCACGGTAACTACTGCTGAGGTGGCTAAACATTTTGGTGATAAATGGCAACACCCTAATGAGTGGGTTGTAATAAACATAGGCGTGGGGCAAGAGGTTGTAAATTTTAACATCCAAGAGACTGCATCTATATCGGGACTCTTTAAAACGCTAGATGTTGTTGCAAATTAAGTAGTAACTTCTTTCAACTTGTCAGTTGTCATTCTATTATGTCCGTACTCCACCACTTGTACACTCTCGAATCTAAAGCAAAAATTTTATCTAAATTGAGTGGATGAGTTCTGATTTTTTCTAGTTTTAACAACTCTGTCTTTTGAATATGAAACTGTGTCTCCCACCGTTCTTCAAATATTTCCTGGTATGTTGGAAGAAGCAATAGTGACTTTAAATAGTTAAATGCAGTTAGAGTATATGGAGATAGATGCATAAATGTATTATTAACTAGATCTTGCAGGATTGGATGTAGAATATGTTTAGGCAGTGCTAATGGAGATAGCAGTTGTGGTTTGTTTTGATCATCAACTAAGCTTAGCTCAATAATTATTTTGTGTTCATTGGCAAAATTAATTAATTTTTGCAGTGAGAATAATCCTGGAAGAGTTAAGGTGGCTTGAATTGTAATGTGTTGGTGAGCATTATTAGAGGTTAATTTTTTTAATTCAAGAATATTTTTTTTCCATACATTCCATTGTAGTCCTGTACGTAAATACTCAGCATGATCTTCATAAGCATCCATACTACAATGGATAAAAGAGGTTTTGAAATATTTTAAAATGTCGTGGTATAAGTGTTGTCCTTTGTAGGTGAGGGTGGTTAAATTCGTATTATAAACGCAGGAAATATTTTTTGCTTTGTCTTGCTGGATTGTCAGCTGCATAAACTCCCAGTGAAAACTAGAGAATAGGGGCTCACCTCCTGCCCAGTACAACTCATCGATCTGATCATTACTAAGAGCAGTAATTAGCTCTTGGTGTGCCGATCTGACATCTTCGGCTGAAAAATTCATTGGCATAGTGGCAATGTTAAATATTTTCTTTTCCTGTAAAATGGCAGAAGAGTATAATTCACTACACATGCGACATTTTAAATTACATTGGTTGGTTAGTCGGTAGTCAAAGTTGATTGGCTTGAGGGAAGTATGGCCATCACTAGAGGTGTTTTTTATAATACTCGTAGCAAGAGAATTGTATTTGTTGTTAAAAATATGGTTATAAGTATCTGCACTATATACTTGCTCGGCACATCTATTACATTCTGGAGGTACTTTACCTATAAGTAAGGATGCTCTAACACTTTTTAAGCGTTTACCATTCCAAAATGAATGTAGGTCGGAATAAGTCTGCTGTGATTTTTCTGATGATTGACAGCATATTCTTCTCTCTCCATTTGGACCTATAAAGGCATGGGTCCATGGGGCGAGACAAAAAAGTTTGCTGCTCTGCTGCATTTTGAAATTTCCTTTTACAATAGCAATATTAATGCTGTAAATAATACTGAGTAGTGAAATAGGTTGCAAAGTCTATTCATTGATTCTACTTATATTATATATTTTCATACTTGGAGTAATTTTGAAAGCTTGTAAATTATTAGTTAAGTATCTTAAGTTTGTTGTGGTTTTCTCAGTACTGTTTTGTCGTAGTGTGCAGGCTGAAAATTCACTACTGCCACACTCATTTGCAGCTCTTGGTGATAGTATTACTGCTGGCGCTTTAGCATCACATAGTCGACGTACTTCAATATTTCCCGATGAAGATTTAATGCTTGTTATGAGACTGTTTAAGCAGCAGGTTGATGGAAGTTCACGTGGAGACGATGAGCTTGATGACCGCTATTTAAGCTGGGCATTAGGAAATGGAAAAAGTGGTTTCTTTTCATCAAATAAAGTGAAAGGACATCGTTACTATTTAAACCAGTTGTTACAAAAAAATAATGAAATACTATGGACAAATAATTTTGCAATTAGTGGGAGTACTGCAAATGATGTACTGAAGTATCAGTTGCCTCGGCTTTTAAAGTGGAGTGCGAATAATCTTGAACAAAGTATTCCTGACTATACAACGTTACTTGTAGGAATTAATGATCTCTGTACGAGACGTACTGCCTTTATAACTCCTGTTGCAGATTACTATAAAGATGTGAGAGAGATTTTACATACGCTATTATCAAAGAGTGACACTTCAAAGGTACTTGTTTTGAGTCTACCTCAGGTTCAGCGTCTACGTTCAGAGGTTAGGCGTGCTAGAGTATTCGGAATGCTTAGCTGTAGTCGCATGTGGAAAACGGCGAAGATATGCCCTATCTTTAATACGCCACGTAACTCTGCAGAGCGTGCTTTAGCCATTGATTACTGGAATGAGTATAATGTTGTTTTAGAGCAGCTCGTCGAGGAGATGCGTCTAGATTACGGTGATAGAATCAGACTTACTAAAAAGCTCTCAGAAGTGGGATTCACTAAAAATGATCTTGCTGTTGACTGTTTTCACCCTGATTTTTCTGGGCAGCAAAAAATATCTAACGAGACTTGGCAAGATACATGGTGGAGTACTAACTAGTCACACTTATAGACGTATCCATGTGCTTCATAGTTTTTACCATTAACAATAATATCGTCGACGTACACGGCGTTGCCACCCATCTCTAATGCTTTTTGTCTTAGGGCCTTTACTGCTGCTTGTTCACTACCAAAATCGTTTAGACCTTTGGTCTTATTAATTATTTCACAGGTTTTACTTTTTAGGTCTAGCACTTTTACGTCTTTATATGATGCACATGATGTGAGTAGTATAAGAAGTGCTAGCATAGATAATTTGTTCATAATGATCCTTGGAATAAGTTGCACTTAGCTTCTCATGTGTCAGTAAAAAATTCAAGATGGTATTTTTAAAGGACATAAAACTTAACATAAAACTTAACTAAGGTCTTGAGTCGTATTGCCGATACCCTTACTTACACCAATTAGACCCTTATTAAGGAGGAAATATGTCTTTTAAAGAGTACAAGGTGATTACGATATCAGAAGGTGGATGTAGTACTATTTTACTAGGTTCAGCAGCTCTACCAATACAAAAAATTCAAGATACACTTAATAATTTGGCAAATGAAGGATGGCAGGTTGTCTTTCAAGTAGTTGAAAGTAAACGTTTTTTACTCTTCTGGAGTAGGGAAGCGATGATAATTACTTTAGGGAAATAATTTTGAAAACCATATTACTAAAGCTTATTCAGTGGTACCAAGATCGGGGTGGTGGAAGTGAGCTTTTAGGAATAGATTGTTGCTTTAGCCCCACCTGTTCTCAGTATACTAAAGAAGCAGTCATTAAATATGGCCTTGTAAAAGGGGGATTTATGGGAGTAAAGCGTATTCATCGTTGTCGCGATTATGGCAGTCGATGTGTGTGCGTTGACCCTGTGAATTGATAAATAATTCCAGAGGTATTATGTATCATAATACCTCTGGGTTATTTTATTATTGGCAGTAGCGTTTGTAACGAGTAATGGCCTTATCTTGATTTATTTCTATAGAAATTATTGCATTTTCAATCATTTCCAAGTTTTCTTTAGCTCTCGTTCGCTGGCCAAAGATGCACCTTTTGCTGGCCAGTACCATCTCCTTACCAGCACTTTCTAAATTAGTAACAACTGAGTTGTATATACCAATAGCAATGTCATAAGAGTGGCAAGCTGAGAGAAGTTCGGATTGCAGTCTGTAATGATCACCATCTTTGACCTCCTGGTTAGCCAGCTTGTTATCATCTACAGCTATTAAAAAATATTCTTCTCCATGGGCAAAATGGTCTGAACATCGACTGGCATAGCTGTTTAGTGAAAAAAATAGTAGTGAAACTGATAGAATATATTTCATGTGATCTCCAAGTCATTTTAATCTAGTTATATATTGTAGCGTTATAATTTTAGAGCTGGCAAATTTAGCGATTTTTAATATTTTGTAATGTCTTGATTGCACCTTCAAGGCTGACGGCCCAGTGAGAGAGTCCATGTCTGGTAAGATAGTCTGCCAAAAATTGAAAGTTAATTCTTCGTGCCAGTACAAAACCAAACCATGAGATAACTAAGGCCCTAATTATGATAAACGAAAATTGTTCTAAGTTTAAATGGGTAAAAAAGAAAATTACCATAGATGTGAATATAAATGGAATAACAAATTTTTTTAATATTAAATCTTTAAAACCACCTGAAACAGATTCCGACCAAGTGGCGACCTTAATTGGTTGGAGAGTTTTGGTAGAAGTGGAGTTGAAAATTTTATACTTAATTGTATTAACGATTTTAGAGAAATCTAGATAGTAAGCGGGAATTGCGATAGAGATCATTAATATGGATTTTGCTATGGCCACAAAAAAAATGAGTGTCCAAAAAGAGAGATGGTCGATATTCATGAAACCTAGAGAGAGCTTCAAAATTTTTTCAATTCCATTTAAATATGCACTACCATAAATTATAAAATTTAGTAGTAGGGATAGGTAGATGGTTGCTACTCCTAGTAGTAGTGATCCGATCATGATTGAGATTATGTTCACACCTAATAGGAAAATAGGAAGGGTGAATAGTGAGCCCTGAACGAGGATATATAGCATGGGCTTTAATTTGGAACCTGTGGGAGAGAAGCTTTTTAAGCCTGCTGCTACCGCAGTTATTAGGAGGAGACCTCTCCCTTTTAACTCTTTGGCAAACTGAATCATTAAAAATGTCTGCATTATATTTAATAGGTGCCCTTTTAGTGGAACATGTAGACCATGCAGTGTGGATCCCACAGTTATTTCACTAAAGCCTGCTATAGTGGCATACAAAGTAATTTGCTCGCTGTCTAATAGATGTAACTTTTCTAGTAGTGAGTGCTTAGCCGTGTTGTGGCTCAAGTGATCGAGGTCGAAAATTGGTGGGTTTAGCAGGTTAAATTTAATAATAAACTCATCAAGCACTCTTTTTTTTATAACGACAATTAGAGTGGAGGTGTTACTTTGTGACAGTTCAGAAAATACCTGGGCAAATCCTTCACCTTTTAGCTCATAAGGACCAAGGTCATCAAAAACAATAATCTCCTTAGTACTTTTGGACAATCTATTAGATACGAGTTGTTGAGTGGCAAGATTGAACTCATATCCGCGTTGAGAGTTTTTCCTCATTGCCCATTGTAAAAGTGTAGAGCTATCTATTAATTTAAGCTTATAAACAGGGGCATTTTGTCCTACTGTTCTTGATTCATCTTCGGTTAAGCAGGTAAATCCATCAACTGACCACTTTTCTTGCAGAAGAGGAATCATTGCAGCAAGAAAAGTTGTTTTTCCTGATCCAATACTTCCTGTAATAATAATAATAGGTGGTGTCTGTTGTTTATGATTCATTAGATAGAGGAATATTCCTTTTTTTTATGGAAATGAAAACAAAAAAATAGTTATAAAAAACATATTGTAATTTGATTGTGAAATATTCACTTTTGAGAGCTTTCAAATTCATCTATTATTAGATATTTATATCATTGTGCCACACTATATTGGCTCCATTGCTATACTGATTTCTTTAAAAAATAAAAAAAAAGTTATATTTTTTGAAAATGCGGCCTTAATGTCGCTTTTTGCTAGGGGGAATGCATTAGACCTCTATCATTGCGATGAGTCACTTTGGTCATTAAGACTATCTAGCGGTAGTGTTTTCGGTATTTTAAAATAGGCCTTATTGGGCTAAATAAAACTTTAAAGTTTTCTGAAAGTCACCGATACTAAGTAAAGGAAAATTACTTGGAGGTAATAAATGAAAAAGTTAATCGCAATAGTTATGATGATGTTATTAGTTAGTCCTATTTACGCACAACAAGAAGCTACAGAGTCTGAGACAGAAACTCAGCTTGAGCAAGGCATTGAGGGTAATGGA
>DAOWEO010000070.1 GCA_030638415.1 Bdellovibrionales bacterium
AACATGGCACTTGTCGCTGGATTTATGCAAACCCTCAACCTAGAGAAAATATTTGTTATGTCAGATATCAACATGGCATACGCTCTATTATACAAATGGTGAACTAATGAAAAATTCTTATAAATTATATATTTTTGATTTCGATGGTACTCTCGCAGATTCAGGATTAGGTATAGCACGTGCCATTCAAGAGTTTTCTACATTAAAGGGATTACCACAATATACTGAACGACAAATTCTTGATGCTGTAGGACACGGTGTAGACGAATTACTTGGTGCACTTTTTCCAATGAAAAAAATGGATGATAACCAAAAGTTTAAATTCATTGAAGAATTTATTGAAGTCTACAGAGTCAACCAACGTCATCAAACCTTTCTCTACTCTGAAGTAGAAAGTATTTTAAAAGAAATTGTTCGTAAAGGTAGTAAAATTGCAATCGTCTCCAACAAGCCTGAAGATCTTCTGCTAGATGTTACCAAATCTCTCGGTCTAGATACCTTGCCGTGGATTAAAATCGCAGGAGCAAACACCTACACAAAATGTAAACCAGATGGTTTTCCACTCTTAGAGGTTATGAAAATAGCTACGATTTCTGCTGAAGATACTCTTATGGTGGGAGATAGTGATGCTGACTTATTGGCTGCACTCAATGCTAACTGTGATTTTCTAGGATGCGCCTTTGGGATTGGCTCTCAAGACTTAGCGGAAAAGTATCCAAAACAGACCCTGATGGATGAATTTAAAGAGATAAGGTCTTGGATTTAAAGTAACTACCCACTAAAACAAAATTAAAGTAAATTCATTGATTATCCGATCAGTTATACGAGTAGGAGAACTTTAATGAGATTGCTATTGGTACTTATATTTTTACTATCGTCATGCTTGCAAGTTACAAAAGTCATTGATGAAAATGATAGCTACCCATTCTCTACTCCGTCTTCAATTACTATCAGTTACCCAATAACCCAGCCATCAGGCATTACCTCTCCAGTAGTTACTGTTAGTGGATTAAAACCAGGTGCTATAGTTAGAGTCTACAGTGATAGTAACTGTCAGACTCTGCTCGGATCAGCACATGTAAATACAACCAGTACAACTGTTAATATTTTTCCTCTTATAACAAATGGAATACATAATTTTTATGCCAATCAATTAAGTAGCTCTCTAGAGGTTTCGGGATGTACTCCTACTCCAGCGCAATACACTTTAGATATAAATACTCCTGCGACACCTGCAATAGATGCTTACTATTCGCCTACTACAAATTCAGATCTAGACAAGACTCCAACCTTTACCGTTTCTAATTTAGAGGTAGGTGCCCAAGTTGTTATATGCAGTAGTAGTCCATGCTCCCTTTCTAATTTTGCCTCTACTCCTGTAACTGTTAGTGGTCCATGGCATAATATTACAACAAATTACCTATCCATAGGTGTGCACTCTTTATGTGCAGCCCAAATTGATCCTTCTGGAAATATTTCAAACTGCTCTGCATTTTATCCATACACCGTTTTGTCTACTGCACCAGTGGCATATAATATTTACTCCAGTTTTTTTCAAGATAGGGAAGAGTTCATCCAATTAAGTTACAGCGATGTAGAATGGGACTTGGCCACCAGCTGTAGTGTAACGGAGCTTACAAATGTAACTGAATCAACTGCCTGTTCTTGTAGTTCTGGAGTTTGCAAAGTTGGAATAACTGGTACCTCAACCCACTTAGGATCTGCATCATTTAAGTATACAGTCACGACTACTGATCGAATTTCTAATTCTGTAAATGCCCTACTAGATTTAATTCCTCCTTTTACCTCAACATGGCTTACTACAGTATCTAATGAATCAATAACACTTCCACTACGCATAGGGTTTTCTTATAATTTTCAAGTTGATTGGGGTGATGGCTCTGCTATATCAATGGTTACGTCCTACAATGATCCTGACATAACCCATTCATATGCGACTGCTGGCGAGCATACCGTTATAATATTTGGAACTATTGAAGCATTGTATTTTAATAATGCTGGTGACAAAGACAAGCTAATTACAGTTAATGATCTAGGAGTTGTAGGATGGAAAAATTTAGAACGATCTTTTTATGGATGTTCAAATCTTGTCTCATTTTTTGGGGGAGATACTAGCGCTGTTACTGACATGAGTTATATGTTTTCAGATACTGCATCTTTAAAAAATATTGATCTTCTAAGCTTTGATACCAGGAATGTTACCGACATGAGCTATATGTTCAATGGAGCATCTCAACTAACTGCTGTAAATATATCTACCTTTGATGCTAGTGCCGTTACTGATATGAACAGCATGTTTTATGGGGCATCTAGCCTAGCAGCACTTGACGTAAACTTTTTAGGTTTTGACACAAGTGCAGTTACCGACATGAGTAATATGTTCCGTGAAACTTCCGGGCTTATTAGTCTGCCTCTATCAACTTCCTTTAATACTTCCAATGTAACAAACATGAGTAATATGTTTCGTGATTCATCCAGCCTAACGACACTAAATCTGTCAAATTTCGATACAGCTGCAGTAACTAATATGAGTTATATGTTTTTAAATACTGCTGCACTACCAACACTTAACATTCCAAATTTTAATACTTTAAATGTAACTGATATGAGCTATATGTTTTTTAATACATCCTCACTAACTACATTAGATATTTCTAATTTCAACACTGCATTTGTAACTGACATGAGTTCAATGTTTGCTGGTTGTGCTCTATATACTTTGTACTTATCAAATTTTAACACTTCAAATGTTTTATCAATGTCAGGAATGTTTACTACGATGACCAACCTTACTGATCTTGATATATCCAGCTTTAATACTGGCAAGGTTGAAGATATGAGTTACATGTTTTCTGATTCAATCGGACTGGTAAATCTCGATCTGACTAATTTCGCTACACCAGTTGTCACCAATATGAGCTACATGTTTAAGAACACTACCGATTTAGTAGTTTTAAATACAACCGGTTGGGACTTATCAGCGATTGCTAATTATAATAATATATTCTTAGATAAAAATATTGCACTCACTATTTATTGTGATCAAGGTGGCTCTCCAGCTACAGGTACTTTTTTTGGTGAAACCTGTTACTAAAAGGCATAATTTTTTCCCCAAGCATAAGTAATTTCTGCTACTGACCCAACGCTAAATCTAGAAAATCGTGGTTGCATACCTACAACAATTGCCCCTTGTTTTTTCAATCCTAAAGCGTGAGAAGCATTATGTGTAATAGCCGCCCATAACTCACAACTATTCATTTTGTAGGTCATAGCACTCATAGCCGCAATCATAAGTACATTATCCCAATGACATGACCCAGGATTATAATCAGAACCAATTGCAACCTTAACTCCTGCATCTAAAAACTTTCTAGCATTTACCTGTGTCTCTCCAAGAAAAAAGCCAGTACCTGGTAAAAGATTCGCAACTGTAGAACTTCCAGCTAATGCAGCAATTCCATCTTCTGTAGTGCAAAGTAGATGATCTGTACTTAGTGCACCATGTTTCACAGCTAAAATTGCACCTTTATTGTCATTAAACTCATCTGCATGACTTTTTACTTTCAATCCTAAATCTAGTGCACGACCAAAAAATAGTTCAGTATCATCAAAATCAAAATAACCTTTTTCATGAAAAATATCTACACAATCAATTATTCCCTTGTCAGAAAACTCTTCCATCAAAGGAAAGACAACTTGATTTAGATATTGCTTAGAAGTAGTAAATTCCTTAGGCACTGCGTGAGCAGGCATAAAGGTATTAATAATTTGAATACGGGGTGCAAACTCTTTTTTTAATTTATCAATTACTAGAGTAAGCTCACACTCTTTTTCTAAATTTAATCCGTAGCCACTCTTAATTTCAATTGTACCAACACCATAGGAATTAAGCTTCTCGATACGTTTTCTTCCAACTTCTAAAAGCTCATCTTCACTTGCCTTATTTGTTCCTCTCATAGTATTTAAGATACCACCACCAGAACTCGCAATGTCTTCATACCCTCTACCATCAAGGCGCATAGAATATTCGAATGCTCGATCTCCACCAAATACCAGATGAGTATGGCAATCGACTAATTCAGGAGTCAGAACTCCACCATTTAAATCAATTGATTTTTCACTTTTATATTCTTTTGGTAACTCCGATTCTACACCAACCCATAATATTTGATTTTCATCATATACTACAGCACCATTTGATATAATATTTTTGTCTTCGGGTAACAAATAGCGACCATCTTTAATCGCAGCTCCCTGCATTGTTAGTAGTTCGCCAATGTTTTTTATAACCGTTACATTTTTCATATTTTAATCTAATGATGGAAAGCCAATATTAGTCGCCTTTCTGTTTTCCAGTGCAGATTCATATCCTGCATCAGCATGTCTTACAATTCCCATTCCGGGATCAGAATTTAAAACTCTACTAAGTCTCTTATCCATATCTTCAGAACCGTCAGCAACAATAACCATTCCAGCATGTTGAGAATAACCCATTCCGACTCCACCACCATGATGAAAACTTGTCCAAGAAGCACCATTCATTGTATTAATCATCAAGTTCAACAGTGCCCAATCACTAACGGCATCAGTACCATCTTTCATTCCTTCTGTTTCGCGATTTGGAGAAGCGACCGACCCACAATCAAGGTGGTCACGGCCAATAACAATTGGGGCCTTTACTTTTCCATCACGAACTAGCTTATTAAACATTAAGCCTGCTTTTTCACGCTCACCATATTTTAACCAACAAATTCTTGATGGAATTCCTTGAAAAGAAACCATCTTTTGTGCCTTATCAAGCCAGTTTGCCAATTTTTTGTTTTCAGGAAATAGCTCTTTCAGAGCTTGATCAGTTGTATAAATATCTTCGGGGTCTCCAGAAAGAGCTACCCAACGGAAAGGCCCAGACCCTTCACAAAAAAGAGGTCTAACATACGCAGGGACAAATCCTGGAAAATCAAAAGCATTTTCCACTCCTGCTTTTTGTGCACCAGCACGTAAGTTATTTCCATAATCAAAAACATGACTGCCGCGTTTTTTTAACTCTAACATCGCAAGTACATGGTCACCCATTGTTGAATAACTTTTAGCTTCATACTCTTTAGGATTAGAGACTCTAAGTGCTAGGGCATCTTCAACCGGCATCCCTCGAGGTACATACCCATTCAAAGGATCATGTGCTGAAGTCTGGTCTGTAACAAGCTCAGGTACGATTCCTTTACTCAAAACAAATTCAAAAAAGTCTGCAGCGTTACCAACCACACCAATACTTTGTGGCTCACCACGGTCCTTATATTCCAGAGCAAGCTCTAAGGCCTGCTCAAATGTATCTACCAGTTGGTCGAGGTATTTTGTTCCTAAACGTTTTTCAATTCTCCATTTTTCTACATCACAACAAAGACATACACCATTTGCCATCTTCACTGATAATGGTTGAGCGCCACCCATACCACCAATACCACCAGTCAAAACTAGCTTACCCCGCAAATCACTTCCAGCTCCATAATGCTGTTCTGCTGCAGCCATGAACGTTTCATAGGTTCCTTGTAAAATACCTTGAGAACCAATATATATCCATGATCCTGCAGTCATCTGACCGTACATCATTTTTCCTTCATCTTTAAGTTTATTAAAGTGATCCCAATTCGCCCATTCTGGAACAAGGTTTGAATTGGCAATTAAAACTCGTGGTCCATGCGGATGTGAAGGCATTACTGCGACAGGCTTTCCAGATTGAATCAATAGTGTCTGGTCATTTTCTAAATTTTTTAGTGCAGTAATAATATCTTGAAAAGCTTTAGGATTTCTAGCAGCTTGCCCATTTCCTCCATACACAATTAAATTATCTCTATCTTCTGCTACATCAGGGTGAAGATTATTTAATAAACAACGTAAAGCTGCTTCTTGATGCCAGCCTTTACAGGTTAGTTTACTACCCGTTGGCGGCAAAGGAATTTCTATACTCATAGCAGATCTCCTATTTTAGCTTCGACTGTTTTAACAATCTCAAAATTATCAACAAGTTTAAAAATATTTTCGATGTCTTTATAGAAAACTCTATCACAATCAATTGGAGGAACATGCTTTCTAATTAGTTTATGTACCTCTTCAATAGCAACTGAGGATTTTTTAGGACGCTGAAACTCCAAAGCCTGCGTGTTGCATAGTAGTTCAATGGCCATACAATTTTTAACATTAAAAAGAACTTCATGCAGTTTACGACCTGCAGTTACCCCCATGGAAACATGATCCTCTTTGTCTGTAGAAGTTGGTACCGAATCAACACTTGCGGGATGACAAAGATATTTATTTTCACTAGTAAGAGCAGCAGCTGTTACATGGGCTATCATTAAACCACTATTAAGACCTGAGTCTTTCACTAAAAAAGCAGGAAGTTCTGAAAACGTAGGATTCATCATTTTTTCAATACGACGTTCAGATATATCACATAGCTCGGCTAACCCAATTGCCATATAGTCCATAACCATTGCGATTGCTTCCCCATGAAAATTACCACCAGAAATAACTTCTTGTTGCTCAACAAAAATTAAGGGATTATCTGTAACAGCATTTATTTCAACATCTAAAACTTCTTTTGCATGTCGTAGTGTTTGCCTACATGCTCCGTGTACCTGTGGAACACAGCGCAGTGAATATGGATCTTGCACCTTTCCACACCCAGCATGAGAATTTGCAATTGCAGAATCTTTCATTAATTTTTCAAAATTTCTACACACATCTAACTGTCCTTGATGTGGTTTTAGCTGACTAATCTTTATATCATAAGCTCGTAAGGTTCCAGCAACACCATCTAACGTTATGGCAGTAGTAATATCTGCTAACTTCATTGCATACTTGGCTTCATGATACGCCAAGCTGCCAAGAGCCGCCATTACAGCGGTTCCATTAATTAATGCTAATCCATCTTTCGGCCCTAGTATCGCAGGTATTTTATTTATCTCACTTATAGCAAAGTCTGAGCTAACCTTCTTTTCATCGTATATAACTTCTCCCTCACCAATTAAGGCAAGTGCAATATGAGAAAGAGGGGCAAGATCTCCAGAAGCACCTACTGATCCCTTTTCGGGAACTACGGGAGTGATATCTTCATTCAAAAAATCTATCAATAATTGTACAATTTCAGGATTTACCCCTGAATAGCCAGAAGTAAGACAGTTTGCACGTAAAAGCATAATCGCCCTTGTTATCTCACGGCTAAAAGGACTTCCAACCCCGGTACAATGTGACCTAATAAGATTCACTTGCAGCTCAGCCAAATCATCTTTTTTTATATGACGACTAGACAGCGCACCAAAACCAGTATTGATGCCATAAACAGCATCACCTTTATCAACAATATCAAAAACATATTGCCTAGAAGCTTTCATCCTTATTAATGCGTCAGGTGCAATAGATACCTCAATACTTTTTCCTTGTGCACGTGCCACATTAAAAATATCTTCTATCGTCAGAGATTTACCATCTAATAACAATTTTATCATTTTAACTCCTTAAAGAATTAACTTTTTGAATATATTTACTTGGCCCATCTTTGAATATATATGAGCCAGCTACCAAGTTAGACACGCCATGCTTTATGAGTTTAGAAGCATTGCCATCTGATACTCCACCATCAACTTGCACCATAAAATCTATGCTATAGCGCTCTTTTATTTTTTTTATTTCATTAAGCTTAGAATAAGTTTCCTCAATAAATGATTGTCCTCCAAATCCTGGCTCTACTGACATCACTAGCAACAAATCAATTGAAGACAATATATCTTTACTCAAACTTGAAACTGGAGTTCCAGGTTTTATAGAAATTCCAACACTTGGATAATACTTTTTTACTTCTTTAATTAGTGCCAATGGATTTCTACTCGCTTCAAAATGAAAGCTAAAATTATGTAATCCAAAATCTTTCATCTCGTACATATGAAATTCAGGATTTCCCACCATAAGGTGCGCATCCAGTAACACATCGGTTTTTAAAGAAATCATTTTTACGATTGGTATACCGAAAGTAAGATTTGGAACAAAGTGACCATCCATAATATCTAAGTGAAACCAAAAATCAGAAATGCCACTAAAATGTGACAACTCTTGTTCAATATTAAGAAAATCACATGCTAACAAACTTGGAGAAATAATAGTTTTCAAACAAACCTCCTAACTTACAATAAACTCTGAAGATCCATTTTTCAGACCATTAAGTAATTCAATATCTGTACACCTCTTCTTACCTTCAAGCTGCACATTAGTAAGGCGAATTGAAAAATCACCCATACCAATATTTAAAGTATTTTCTGCTACATTTACCACACCAACTTCGCCTGAACTCTCTAGCTTTAAAACAGAAAATACTTTAAGACGCTTATTGTTAAAAAAACAAAATGTCCCCGGCCATGGATCGAATGCACGTATTTTATTTTTAATGGCCTTGAAAGAATCTTTTTTAAAATCAATTCTGCCCATCTCTTTTGAAATAGTTGGAGCAAAACTTACTTCGTCATCATTTTGCTTTGTGTATGTTATTTTTTTAGCTAAGATATCTTCTATAAATTCGTTCAGGCCTAAAGCTGCTGCAAATTTCAAACGTGTATATAATTGGCCACCAGACTCATACGGTGCGATATCAAGATCTTTAGAGTAGCAAATATCACCTGCGTCCATCTGCTTAACCATCTTCTGAATACTAACTCCAGTGCTTTCATCTCCATTCAAAAGAGCATATTGAATTGGTGCAGCACCTCTATACTTTGGCAGTAATGAAGTATGAATATTGAAACATCCTAATGGTGGCATCGATAATATTTTCTTACCTAAAAATTGAGCAAAGGCTAAAACAATTATCAGATCCACATTGTCGCCGTTGTACGTATTAAAGAATTCTTCACAGCGATTAACGTTGGGAGTTTGTACAAGTGGGATCTTTTTAACTTTAGCAAAGTCTGCTACTGCAGGAGAAATTATCTTTTTTCCTCTACCAGCAGGCCGATCAGGCATAGTAACGACACCTACTAGGTCAATTAACGTATGAACATGTAACATTTCTAAGGTAGAAAGGGAGAAATCGGGTGTACCTAAAAAAATAGTTTTAAGTGGTTTAGTGATCAATTTCGCTTAGCCTTTTTTATAAATTTTTTCTTATAAAGATTTCTTTTTAAAAGACTCAGCTTTTCCAGAAATACAATTCCATCTAGATGGTCCAGTTCATGTTGTATACATACTGCCAACAGCTCATCTGCTTCCAACGTAAGCTCTTCACCTAATAAATTTTGGTATTTCAAAACAACATAGCTGTTTCTTTTTACTTCTTCGTAAACTCCTGGAACACTTAAGCATCCCTCTTCATACAGAATCTCTCCATCTCGCTCAATAATTTCTGGATTAATGAAAACCTGAGGTGCAAAATCAGACAATTTATAATCATCCTCACCATCAGCATTTGTTATTTCCTCTCTATTATAAGTTACATCCATAACAAATAGTCTTATACTCTTGCCAATTTGAGGTGCTGCAAGTCCAATTCCAGGCGACTTATACATTGTATAAAGCATGTTTTTACACAGAAGTTCGAGCTCTTCATTAAACTCGGTAACAGCTATTGCCTTTTTTAAAAGAACTGGAGCTGGATAAACTAAAATATCTATCCACTCCCCATCGAGGGAATAATTACTTAAGAACTCGCCAAACGCCATAGAATACCTCTAAAAATTGATTTATTTAGGTTGTTTATAGCATAAATTCCCATATTTAATAACTAATTTAATGTCAAAGAACGCACCGCGCATGACTGTGAGAAAGCATCAACTGCTTATTTTACGATTAAAATAATAATAAGCGATTAAATAGATACTGAACATCATAGGAAGAGCAAAGCTAACCAGTGCTGGATCTAAAATATTATTGCTACCTAACTGCACCGCGTACGAATCCACCAGCCAGTAAATAATTGTAAATATTAGGACAAAAAAAACGTTTTTTCCAAAGGAATTTGCACGGCGATTCGGCTTAAAAATTGCGATCGAAGAGAGAAGTGAAAACAAAATTGTTAATAGGGTAGAGCTAATTTTTTGATATAAAATCATTTCATATTCAGCTGTATTAATTTTTGCAAACTTTAGTTTTTTTACATAATAGTATAAACTTTTCAAGTTTAGAATTTTAATATCAGCTTCAATTTGTTTAAAACTTTCAGGGGTCTCCTCAAGTCTAATCTTAAACCTTTTCAAATATCTATTTTCTGAAAAATCTTTTTTATTAATATGATCAATCATCATAATATTTTCTAAATTCCAAATATTGTCCCCTCCATAAACTGCCTTTTTTGCCCGAATAATTCGCTCAGTAAGAAATTGAGAAGTAGTAAAGTAAAAAGTTGGGGAATTTAAGGTCTGACGAACAGGATCGTATGTTTCAAAAGAAAAGAAGTATTTACTATTTCTAAACCATGTCTTACCCGTATTTAACGTACTGGCCCTAATTCCTTGCTTGTCTAGATTTCTAAATTTTCTAGATGACCCCTGTAGTAGATCGCGCCCCTTGTTGATAACCATGGGTTGGATAAATCCAGTCAATCCGAGCTGTATGATGGCCATAATTAATGAGAGAAAAAAAATTGTTTCAATAAATTTAATCCTAGATAAGCCTAATGAAAACAAAGCGGTCAATTCATTTCTATTTATAAGATGATTTAAAGCAAATAGTGAAGCAATGAGGCCAGAAATAGGAAATAACTTCTGCAAATAATCAAATAATTGAACGAAGTGATTAATTAGAACTTCATATGGAGTTACATTATTTCGTAAAAGGCCTCCTAAAAGATTTCCAATCGTAATCAGTAGTAACAAAGTAAACAGTGCACCCAGAAAAGACTGCAGCCATGTTTTAACAATGAGTTTTCTAAAAATACTCATTATTTAATAAATCTTTGTAGATAAAAGCATATCGTAATAGCAGGACGTAAAATTATAGTTGTGACTAAATATCCAATGTTTTGATGTGCTTCACAAAAATTAACAACTTTTGGTGAAAAACGATAATACGTATCAATAAATTTTGCACCTAAATCAGAGTGTTGAATCCGAACCTTAAAGCTCCTTAACTCATTTGTTTTGGGATGATTCACCCCATAACAATACGTTGCAACATAACAACTTTTAGATTGAACTCTAATTTCTTTATACGATTTCTCAAAATACTCTGGATGATAGGACATCTTCTTTTTTATAAATTTTCTAATCATTTCTGAATTTAAATGCTGATACTTAAATCCTATAGTAAAAAGGGTAAACTGCTTTAAACACCTTTCACATTCGCTTGCCAGCTTTGGACTACGATCATATGCCTTGGATAGGTCCCAATAGACCTGGCTAACCAGTAGCATCTCCGCTAATTCTTTCTGTGAATCAAAAATATTAGGACGTAGCTTCTCCTCTTTCACCTCGTGAAACTCAGCCAGCGCATTAAGATACTCATTGTAGTAGTTTACAGCTTCTGCAATCCTGCCTTTTTGAGAATGTTCCTGTCCTTTTTTCAGAACGGAAAGGCGGTTTTTGTAACGTGCAATGACATATTGAGATTTTTCTTCTTCTTCATTTTTTTTAGCCATTTTCTTTCCTAAAAATAATATGCAATTGAAAAGGAGCTTTCTTTTAAATCAAATGATTCTCCATTTAAAATAGTATAACTGCTATATTTAGTATTTTTCAATGCAAAATCAATTTTAAAACGAGGAGATACCCAACTAATGCCAACACTAGAACCTCGAGTGTGCTCACCTGAATCATCAAAGTATCCAGTTCTTAGATACAAATCCTTAAAAAACATTATTTGCAGCCCTAGGCGGTAAATATAATTATCCGATATCGTATAATTATAATTAACACTAAAATCGGTATTTATAGTAATGAATTTCATATAAATCCACTGAAAGCCCAAAGTGGTAATATTATCTTCATCACCATCTTTTTTCATAATATTCTTTATTAATACTCCAACAGAGAATGCAGGACTAATAAGATGGCTTACCCCAATATCTACCTTATACAGTGAAATTTCATAGGGATCCTCTTGAAACTTTTCAATAATTCTATGATAGGTCATCCCAAAAGCAGATTTCTGACCAATAAGCTGTCCAAAACTAGCTGCCCAGGACTTTCTTGAGAAATTAAACTCAGACTGATAAGAATATCTTACGGACCCCTTTAACTTACCATAAGTGTCGGTTATAGCATATGAACTTGCCTCGGGATCTCTTAAGCTCCCCAATCCAGAATAATCACTCACAGTTCCTTTATTTTTTTGATAATAAAAAGATGTTTTACCAAAAAAAGCGAGAGGTGCAGGATTCAACATAGTCGCTTCATCCATTAGCATTGAAGCTACACCAGCTCCTCCCATTGCATCAATCCGAGGGGTGGTAATATCTCTAACTTTTGCTAGAATACCAGTGGACATAAAGAATATTAAACAAGAAAATATCATATTAAAAAACATAGCTACCTCATACCTTTAAGGAGATTATAATGGATATTAAAAAGGCCGTCATCCCCGTAGCCGGAAAGGGAACAAGATTTTTGCCCGCAACTAAGCAATTACCTAAGGAAATGCTGCCAATTATAAATACTCCTATGATTCATTATGTTGTTGAAGAGGCGGTTAACTCTGGCATTGAGCAGCTTATTTTTGTAACTTCCAGTGGAAAAGAGGCCATTGAAAACTATTTTGACCGAAATATAGAATTAGAAGATTTTTTAAAGGCTAACAATAAAGAAGATTATTATCAACAAATCAAAAAAATTGGTGAAATGGTTGAGGTTATCTCTGTAAGGCAAAAAGAGCAGCTAGGGCTTGGACATGCAATTGCATGTGCTGAACACATTATTGGAGATGAACCTTTTGCTGTAATTCTAGGTGACGACATTATTCGTGCTAAAGAACCTGCGACCAAGCAGCTAATTGAAATATCTAAGAAAAATAACTTCTCTTCTGTTATTGGAGTTATGGAAGTAGATCCTGATAAAACAGATAAGTATGGAATTGTTGCGGGTAAATATATAGATGATTCGAAAAAAACTTTAAAAATGACTGACATGGTTGAAAAGCCTAAGCCTCAAGACGCTCCTACTAATTTAGCTACTCCAGGTAGATACATCCTCTCTCCTTCAATATTTAAATATCTGAAAGAGATTCCACGCGGTGCTGGAGGAGAATTCCAACTAACAGATGCCATTAAGTACCAATGCCAAAAAGAAGACGTTTTTGCCCATATATTTGAAGGTGACCGTTTTGATACAGGTAGTATTGATGGGTATCTTGACGCAACAGTAGAATTTGCCTTACGTGATTCAGCAACAAAAGATATGATGATTAAAATTATAAAGGATAAGATGGCCCGTTATGAAATTTCTCTTTAAATATATATTATTTTTTCTTATTTCTCCCCTCGTCCTAGCAAGTATGCCAACTGAAGAGGGTCTTTTCCGTAATGGAGATAATGCTGACATCAAAGGAGATCTGATAACATATAAATTAAAAATACACTCCATTGTAAAAGAGCAGGAAAAAGATGTCGAGTCTATCGAAGCAACAAAGGATGTTGAGACAAATCCTCTGCTGGTAGCAGATAGTCAAACTACAGTACCAGCTCACTTGGGTGAAAATACCAACTACATCAAAGTTATTATTGTAAAAAAAGGTGAGAAAAACTACCAATACCTTTTTCTTTTTTACTCACACCAAGATTTTTCGGCAAACCATTTGGTTAAGATACTTCCAATTTTAAATCCACGTAGGATAAGTTCTCCTAGCTACTCAGAGTTAACTAGATTAAATATTGGTCTCTTGCAAATGCTCACACTAAATAGATCTACAGAAATTGTTAATTATATTAAATCGGTAGACCCAACCTTTAAAAGAAATACAGAAGTACTGAATAAAGATAAATCCTACCTATATGCTAGGTATAAGAGGTATCTTCAGGCCATAAAAAAGGACCCCGAACTAAAATTAGACCTGGAAAATCCTAAACTGCCTGAAGATAAAAAACAGAGAGAGGCAATTTCCAAAATTGAAGCAATGCCTATGTATCTGAAAAGTAATGCAATATCTTTGCAAAAAAATGACAATACTTTTATGTGGTCTCTAAATAGAGAACATGTTCAGGCTAGCTTCGATCAGCGACACCTATTTTTAACGTCTCTATTTATTAACTCTCTAAAAAATATCAGAGTAAATGTTGAAAACTTTATTCTTTATGATGGAGTACATCAGCTGCCATCAAAATATATTATAGATGTTAATGAGTTAGAAAAACTTACAGTAAGTTTTCTTAGCTATAGGGTTTACCCCAAGTCATCAGTTAAAATACTTGAAAGAATAAAGTACTACAGTAAACAACTAGAGAGGCAAAAAGATACGCTAGATACTACTTCTTTTGTCAACTTGCTCTACCAATCTAAATAATCTTGTTTTCTACTGTAGCACTTAAAACAACTTTTAATGATTCCATTCTGACCTATAAAAATAATGGATTAGAGCTTGTCGCAGGGCAAAGCGTACAGGTTCCTCTGCGCAACAGAATGGTTGAAGCCATTGTTATAGATCCACATGCTACTGAACCAGATACCAAGTTTGAAATAAAACCAATCAGCCAATTAAGCAAAAATAGTTTTGATTTTGCTCCTAGGGAATTGGAGCTTATAAAATGGGTAAGTGATTATTACCACTATCCATTAGGACTATTAATTTTTGATATACAACCTAAATTTTTAAAACGGCCTAGAAAGCTTGATCTCCTAATTGGACAAAATAAACCATTTGAATTTCAACTTAATAATGATCAAAATGAAATTGTCCAGAATATATCTCCACATCTAAACTCTTTTAACCAGTTTTTAATTCATGGTATAACAGGATCTGGAAAGACTGCAATTTACATTAGAATTATTCAGCAAGTTCTTAAGAACAAAAAATCTGTTCTGTTCTTACTACCCGAAATAAATCTAACGCCACAATTCCTTGAGACTTTAGAGCAATACCTAGATTGCCCCATCTACTCCTACCATAGTGCCATATCAAATTCTGACAAGTTTGCATTATGGACAGTTGCACAAAAAAGTGAAAATACTGACGAACCATTTGTAATACTAGGTGTGCGAAGTTCTGTATTTGTTCCAGTTTCAAACTTGGGACTTATTATTACTGATGAAGAACACGATCCTTCCTTCAAGCAAGAAGAACGTTGCCCATATAATGCAAGAGATATTGCTATCAAAAAAGCACATCTTTTTAACATCCCCATAATATTGGGTTCAGCAACACCAAGTTTTGAAAGTTACCAACGTTTAAAAGATAAGCCCCACAGCTATTTTTCAATGAATAAAAGAGTTGGATCTAGTACCCTACCTACAATCTCACTTGTCTCAAATGCTGATCAAGATTTTACAATGGGTGAACTAAATATATGGCCGTTTACTCAAGAAACTATCAATAAAATAAAAATTCCCTTAGAAAAAAATGAACAAGTCTTAATTTTTGTCAATCGGTTGGGACATGCAAATTACCTGATGTGTAAATCTTGTGGACACCAATTTCTCTGTCCCAATTGCTCTACTAGCCTACGCTATTTTAAAGCACGTAACGAACTAAGTTGTAATATATGTGACTATAAACAACCTCCTGATGATATGTGTCCAATTTGTAGTAATATGACACTATCACCTAAGGGGTTTGGAACAGAGTTTATTCAAACCAAGCTACAAGAAATTTTTCCCAACAAAAGTACCAAACGTCTAGATCGTGATGAAATAAAGACTATGACGGCGTTAAAAGATAGACTCAAGGAATTTCATACTCAAGAAATTGATATTTTAGTAGGAACACAAATGGTTTCCAAGGGACACAACTTTAGAAATGTTAATCTTGTCGTTATATTAAGTATTGATGCTCAGCTGAACTACCCTGATTACAAAGCAAACGAAAGAGTATTCCAGCTACTTAAGCAGGTTTCAGGAAGAAGTGGCAGATATAGTGATCAGAGTGAAGTTGTCATTCAAACATATTCTGCGCATCATCCAATTTTTAGCTATGTCAAAGAAGACGAAACAGAAAAATTTTATCAAGAAGAGCTAGACATGCGTAAGCAATCAAATACACCGCCATTTTTGCGCGTTATTGTCTTCTACGTAAATTCATATCAGCAACAACTAGTTATTGAAGAATCAGAACATGTAATGAATATGATCCAAAGCCTAATTAAGCAACATTTTCCAGATGTTCAGGCATTTGGGCCCAGACCTGCAATGGTAGAAAAAAAGCGGAATGAATTTACTTGGACAATAATGGTAAAATCAGCTGATACTAAGCAGCTACATCAGTTAGCTTCAACTCTTAAGAAAAACATCAAGCTGCATACGAGATCTTCTCTACGTATTGATGTAGATCCCTACTGTATCTATTAATCCATATTACTAGATTTAAAGCCACTTGATTTAAATGAATTAATATACTTCATATCCTCAACTAAAATATGTTCTAATAACCATTTTTTGATAAAAATAATAAGCTCAGTGCCCATTGGGTCATCATTATGAACCAGTTTATTTTTAAATCTAATTAGCTTTTCATTATAACTATTATGTAATTCATGATGCTCATCAAGTAGATCATAATTACCTTCTTTTAATAGTGCCTCTTCGAACGAGAAATGCTCAATACCATAATCAATTAAATTTTGAATTGCCTTTTGAATTGCCTCTTCTTGATCATCGTTAATTAAAGCAAGTCTAATGTCTGAAAGATAGACAAAGAGTTTTTGGTGTTGGCGATCTATAGACGCAATTCCAATATTATATTCATCTTTCCACTCAACTTTCATCATGAGAACACCTCTTTGTATTTAAAGCAGTTTTATACGGTAGTATTGTAACCAAGATATGTACTAAAGCATATAGGGGATGAAATATAATCATACGTGGTCCTGAATATCTCATTACGATTTTAATTTTTTCTCTCATATTGTCTTCATAACAATGAATTTCACATTTTGAACATGACGGTTTAGAGTTACCAAAGGGACACTTGTCTATTCTTGCTAGGGCATAACTTTCTAGATCACCACACTGCTCACAAATATCTACAGACTCACTATGAAATGCATTACAATATAGCTGTATCATCTTTTTTATAGTTGAAATTTCAACTTTATCTCTCCAGCCAACCATATTATGCCAGAGAATTCCTTACGAGCATACTGGCCTGCTTACCATCAAACTGTCCTTTAATTTTTGGTGAAAGTTCTTTCATAATACTACCCATATTTGGGTTCTCTAAAGATACCTTTATCTCAGCAATAATGGCAATCACCTTCTCTTCACTTAACTGCTGAGGCATAAATTCAGCAATTACCTTCATCTCAGCATTTATATCTTCTAAATGATCTTTACTGTCTTTATATAATTCTAATGAGTCCTTTATTTTTTTATAATACTTAATAATAATATCTTGTTCGGCAATTGGACTTTTGGATGTCTTATTTTCTAAAAGTAGACTTTTAAGGTAGCGCAGTGCCTTAAGCCTATTCATATTTTTTGCCTTCATCGACTCTTTAATTAATTCACTGATTTCATCTAACATCTTGCTTCCTTTAAAAAATTTGATACCATTTTTTACGTTTTTTATAAGATTTAATCCACTGCTTCTCTTTATCAATAATCGTAACTTCAACCTGTTTTTTACTCTCTAAATCCTGCAACAACATTGCAAGTTCATTCTTAGTAAAATCTGGAAAATTTATTAAAATTGATTCATCAAAATCTAAAATAATTTGCTCTAGACTCATCGGATCAAAAAATGAAAGAGTCTCTAGTAAATGTATCTCGATAGCTGACATAAAGGATATTAACATAAGAAAATATCCTTTAAAATATATTATTAGGTATGGAAATTAGCTTACAATAAAAATATGCTGACCAGCATTATCAAATAAGCGTCTTACTTTTTGCTGCCAAAGTATACCAAATTCCTCTAACTCCGCAGGAGAAGCTTGTTGCTGCATCATCTTCTCCATTAAACTGCCCATTCTTACTGGAGCTTCCAGGGTAGATAAATCCATGCCAATTTCAACTTTAGCTCCTGTGTCAACTCGCTCAAAAGCTATAAAGCCCTTTTGGGTATTACTAAATGATATCCTATTATTTCTAGCAAACTTTCCGGCTAAGCCTTTAAAGCCAGCCTCATCACTTGCACCGGTGATAAAAGATGCAACATTTGCCATAACTCCAACAACGCCTTCTGCTTTTTCACCTGCCATATAAACTTTTATATTTCCACGTACAGGAAGCCCTTCCGTATATAGGTACTCAAGTGCCAACTTAGTAGCTAAAAAGCTAGATGAAACAGTTGGACAAGAATGTCCTGCAAGCTTTACGCATTCCAAATAAGAATACTCGATCTCTCCATCAACCACTGCACCAAGCACTTTAGCTAGTGGATCTTGCATCTTAATTACTGGTAGATTTTCTAATTCTTTTAAAATATTCATTGAAAATTATCCTTGTTGTGAAATAAAACTCGCAGTGACCATATCCATTGTTGCAATATGGTTTCCTAACCATGACACTAATTCTTCTTTAAAAAATAACTTTAGCTTCACTATGTCTCTGTTCTCTTTGTATTGGCTAACTAGCATTTTTATATCAGCAAGAGCACTATCATGTTCTGCTTGATGGCAATGTGTTGCTGGAAACATATATTTATCCATGAGTCGCTGCTCATTAGCAAAATGTCCTTCAGTGTGACTAACAAATCCATCAAGAGCAATAATTATCTCCTCATCATTGTCTTCACCTGATTCTTTTTTCTCAATTAGATCATAAATATTATTAACAATATCTAGCTCCTCAAAATGAACAGTATTCATCTCGTCTAAATCAACGAGCATTAAATCTTCTTTTTGTAATAGTGGCATGAGTTCTCCTTATTAAA
>DAOWEO010000021.1 GCA_030638415.1 Bdellovibrionales bacterium
AAATTACCATTAAACTTAAAAATCAAAACCTTGAATTTTTAGAAATCCTTAGTACAAGTGGAAAGCAAGATTATTACTGTGATATTTCGCAGTAAGCATACAACACTTACCAACAGTAACCCTATTTTATAATACCATTATTAACCATCTGCTGGAATAACTCATGCAGTGACTCCTGAAATGGACGATAGCTTATTCCAAGCTGCTTAATTCCTTTTGAATTATCACCCACCCAAGAAAAATTAACATTTTTACTTATTGCTTTTCTAGTCATTACCCTATTTACAATTGGCCCTACAAGCCAAACAAACCACTTAGGAAGAGTTCTGTTAGGGATCAGATACTTGGATCCATACTTTTCATAAAGCACTTTTGCCATAGCCGGGAAGGATGTGTTGTGTCCTGATACAATATATCGGCCATGTGCTTGGGGAGTAAAAGCTGCATTGTAGTGTGCATCAGCAACATCTCTTACATCAACAACTCCAAGGCCCCAATCAGGGAGCCCTGCTTTCATTGTTCCATCACCAAATTGCTTGATAATCTTATAACTTTCTGATGTCGTGAAAGGATTAATTCCAGGGCCAACAACAAGAGATGGGTTAATTGTAACCAATGACCAGCGATCTTGCTTTTCACATATTTCCCATGCCGCTTTTTCTGCAAGCATTTTTGAATATGAGTATGGGTTATGATTCAGTGACGAGCTTGTATTCCAGTCAGCTTCAGTAAAAATATTATTTTTACTATTTTGAAGATCAATATTATCTCCATAGATTGCAGCACAACTACTTGTAAGTATAACTCTTGTCACAGATTCAGTATTATTCACACTTTCAAGAACATTACGCGTTCCAAGTTGTGCTGGCTCAACTAACTCCTTTTGAGGATCATTTGAATCTAGAAAAAATGGTGATGCCGTATGAAATACAACCTCACATCCTTGCATTGATTTTTCATATGAGCCATTGTCTAAAAGATCAGCCTTAAAGTATTTGATTCTTCCTTTTGAAGTCTTTGCCACGTTATTTAGATATTTAAGTTTCTCACTGTTTTCTGGATTTCTAACTGCAGCGTGAACAGTAAAACCTTCACGCAGAAGTTTTTGGATTAGTACTCCTGCAACGTAACCTGTTGCACCTGATACCATTACAGGATATTCAATATTTATTTTTAGCATAAGCCCCTTTCCACGAATTAATTTAATAAATAAAATCAACCAACATCAACTGGTGTTCATTATCAATTGTTTCCAGTGTTAAAAACTTACTATCTAGTGGCGTCCAAATTTTCTTACATATATGCATTGAGTTAACACCATCAAGTGCAAGTCGATCACTTTTAGCAATTATTTTTAAAGTGTTATCATTTACTAGGTGATAATCAAATGTATTATCAGATGACCAGCTAGCATTACAGTATAGTAATGTGCCATTGTTAAGCGGGACAATGCTCCTATAAAAAAGATGATTCTTACCAATTACTGATTCGTGTTCAAGCTTTCCAAGACTACGTCCAGAATGGTTAAACACCTCTATATCATCATTACTTTCAACAATAATATTATGTTGTGCATTCTCATAAATATCATCAAGATAGCTCCAGCTATTTCTTTTCTTAATTAGCTTACCTTTACTACTTAAAAAGAAAAGCTCGGGATCACCAACACTACTACTTGAGGCAATTAACCCATTAGAACTAAGCTTAGTAATATCAGAAAAATCATTACTCTCTCCTCTACGTGTTTTCAAAACAACATCTTCATATTTACCATTAGGATAGATCGTTCTGATAATGCTTTTATATGGACTAAAAACACTAGGATCTTCCACTTGATTACTAAAGCTAATAGTAATATTTTCTCCTATAGCAAGCAGTGAAATAACTTCTCTTCTATATGGGCTACGGCCATGTAACTTATGTTTTAAAATAATTTTACCACTAAAGGATATTTTATAAATATAACTACTATTTTGATTTCCTTCAATATAGACAGCAAATGAATTATCATCAAGCAGAACTGCTTTTGCAGTTGCCTTACAGTCTGTATTATATCTGTCTCGAGATATTCTCTCATACTGATTATTTAATTCTACACTTGCTACAATTTTAAAAGCAGGTGAGATCACATTTATTGTACTATCAAGTACACTCCCGTTATCTTGCTCTAAGAAGCTAACGGTGAATCCATTTTTCAAAAGTGTTGAATTTTGCTGGCAATGATTATTTCCATTCTCAATATTACTGAGAAGATTTCCATCCATTGAGTAAAATAAAAGTGATTTTTTGCTAGATATCAGTATTTTTTTACTATCATTCTGAATAGAGCTATATGACTTTGTCTTAAAAGTTCGCAGTAACTCTCCTTGAGTATTTAAAAGGTAAGAGTCAACTTCCCATGGGGAATTTGGATCATTTTCTCTTACTCGTTGTGACACTCCTCTAACTAAGAGTCTCGAGCTGCTTAATTGCTTAACCTTGAAATCGGCATCTTTTTTAAACTCTCCACTTATTTTAGGAAAAGAAAATAAAATACCTTTTTCTAGAGATAAGGTAGATCCACTAACATTATTGGCAAGTAGTAATAGTATAATAAAGCTAAATATTTTCATTTTGAATCCCTTGTTCTAATTAATACATCTTCAGTTCATGTAAATTAGCATGACTTCTTATCTGTTCAAGGTTTTCATGTGACACTTTAGGTTAAAGAACTGTCTAATTTGACTGTTTTTCGTGGTAAATATAGTAAAAATGCTTCTTATCCAATTTTCTAATAATTCTTTTAATCGCTTTAGCTTCAACTGCAGGACATCCCCAGCTAGTACCTAAAAATCCCTGTCGGGCTATTGTCTCTGGAGACACATAGGGAGCACTATGGATAACAATCAGACGCTGATGAGCAAGGTCATTAGTTGAACTTAAGCCGTGTAACCGCAACGATTTTCCATGCTTCCCAATATATGTCTCACCCGTAATATAGAGACCGATACTGGATTGGTGTGAGCCATCGACATTAGAAAAAGTAGTTGTATTTCCCTGCCCATCTCCACTATTTTCACCATGAGATACGTAATATGATTCAATCGTCTTCCGCTTGAGATTTATAAGGTAGCCTCTTTTATTTTTTGAATTTTGACTAAAATCAACGACCATCATCCAGCGTTTTTTTGCAAAATACTTATGATCATAGTAATCAGCCGCATCAAATGCTTTTTGCAAAGCATGCTTAGCCGTTATAGGAAGGGAGCCCAATGGCATCTTTCGATACACTTCATTAGAGAATACTGTTGCCTGAGTACTAATACTCCAAGCGGTTAGAATAATTAAAATATATTTGCTCATGTATGCTAAGTAACATAGCACTAGTAGATCGAATAGAGATGGATGTAATAATTACCTACCCTGGTGTATTATTTAATCCAATTCATATGTAGCTCTTTAAGCTGTGCCTCAGCAGGAATAGACGGTGCTTGCGCCATAAGATCACTGGCTGAACTTGTTTTTGGAAAAGCAATTACGTCACGAATATTATCTGTCCCCGCAAGTAGCATTACAATACGGTCAAGCCCAAAAGCTAATCCACCATGTGGAGGAGTTCCATAGTTTAGTGCATCCATAAAAAAGCCAAATTGATACTTTGCCTCTTCTTCACTCATGCCCAAGGTTTCAAACATCTTTCTTTGAACATCACTGTTGTGAATTCGAATTGATCCGCCACCTAGCTCATATCCATTACAGACAATGTCGTAAGCTTCAGCGGTTAAAGTCTTAAGCTCCTCACCATCCATAAATTTTTGCATATTTTCAATTTTGGGACTAGTAAATGGGTGATGTCTGGCCGCATACCTTTTATCTTCTTCACTCCACTCAAACAGAGGAAAATCATAGATCCAAACAAAACGATAACCATCTTGCACAAGTTTTAGATGTGATCCCAGATGTAGTCTTAATGCACTGGCACAAGCATGTACACGATCTTCACTACCATCTGCCACAAATAACCAGATACCATCACCGCTACGCTGCGCAGTTTCAGTCAAAGAAGTATAAAGAGCATCATCAACAAATTTAGAGATACCACCACTTCTGGTAGTATCTGTCACTTTAAACCACGCTACGCCTTTGCCACCATATGGCTTAATAACGTCAGTTAACTTATCAATCTCTTTTCTAGGAAGTGATCCTAGCTCACTTGGAATAAAAATTGCTTTAATCATACCATCTGCTTTAGCCACATCTGCAAAGGTTGCAAATGAACATTCCTTGAACACATCTGTTACTATTGAGTGCTCTAGTCCAAAACGAAGATCTGGTTTATCACTCCCATACACTTTCATTGCATGTGCAAAACTCATCATTGGTATTTCAAAATCTTCAGGTAGAGTAAAAAAGCTAATCAGTAATTTCCGGACTAAATCCTTAATTGTCTCTTGTGTTACAAAAGATGCTTCAATATCTATTTGGGTAAATTCTGGCTGACGATCTGCTCGCAAGTCTTCATCACGAAAGCACTTTGTAATTTGAAAATAACGATCAGTTCCACCAATCATTAAAAGTTGCTTTAAAGTTTGAGGAGATTGTGGCAAAGCGTAGACCTTGCCTGGCTGTACTCGACTAGGTACAACATAGTCTCGCGCCCCCTCAGGAGTTGATTTGTAAAGTATCGGTGTTTCAACCTCAGTAAAATCATGACCTATTAAAATTTCTCGTGCCTTAAAAGCTGTTACTGAACGTAGTTTTAATATATCTTGCAGTTTTTTGGTTCTCAAATCAAGGTAACGATATTTAAGCTTTAGATCCTCACTAGACTGAACACTTCCATTAGGTAAAAATGGTAGTGAGTCAATATCACAACGAGACATCAACTCTATTTTTTCAACTACCAGCTCAACTTCTCCGGTAGCCATCTTTTTATTTTGCGCATTATCAGGACGAGCACGAACAGTACCTTCAGCCATAACAACTGATTCAAGGGAAAATGATTTCAATACAGCTAAATCACCAGCAAACTCTTCAAAGCCCAATTGAGTTACCCCGTACTTGTCTCGTAAATCAATAAAGTGTAGTGCTCCTAAATTTCTATATTTATTTACCCAGCCACAAATTGTAACTTTTTGGCCAATATTTTTTACATTTAACTCTGCACAGTGGTGAGTTCTTAAAAGACCTTTCAACTTATTGCTCATTTATACTTTCTCCTGAAATTAATCCAATTTACATAGGTGGCATTTAACCATAAAATAATGCATATGTTAAAAAAAACTACTCTTTCTAACTATTTTTGCGCCCTCTTGTCAGTAACCAGTTGTGCTATGTTGATCAGCCTCTCTGGGCAAGCACAAGAGAAGTTGGACTTATCTAAATTAGAGCAAAAATGGCTCTGCTTTAAACAGCAACCAGTAAAAACTCACATAGCTAAAACAAATCGCCAGAGGATGCAAGGACTTAGCTTTTTTAGTCCAAGTCAGTTTTCTACCAATCAAGCCATCTACTTTGCTTATCCTAAAGTTGGCTACCGACAGTTCTGGATGCCTAATACGTTTTTTCCACTAAATATAATTTTTATTGATCAAAACATGCAAGTTGTGGCAATTGAAAGAGATGTCAGAGCATCTCCTCTCGCATCGACTCCTAAAAAAGATATTAAAAGAACCAAACGCTATCGTTCAAAAGATGTCATAGAGCTTCATCATAAAAATAGTTGGGATAAAAATCTTAAAATTGGAGATCAGATTAGTTGGTGTTTGCCGGGGCACGTCCCTTCGCAAAAAGAATCAGATACTCCTGTTGTCCAATAAACCCTAGGTTATCACGTACAATTTTCTTCTGGTAACGACTGCTCTCTTTAATTTTTTTGACCTCTGTAACAATCTCACTATTTTCAGTAATAATTTGTTCCTGCTCATGTTGCAACATCTCTAAACTGTTTTGATGTTGGTAATAATCAACAATTCCTCTATCTGAAAAAATCAACTGTATGCTTAACACAAAAATACATACCCAGCCAAAAACAACCAGATGGTCTAGTAATTTTTTACTTTTGCGACTTACCTTAGCTTTGCTTTTGCCTAAACCCATATACCTGACAGGAGCAGCTATTTTTGTCTTATTTTTAATAGGTTCTGAAAAGGAAGCTCTACCTCCAACAGCAACATTTCGCCGAGATGGTCGCTTCGGCATAATTACAACCTCTTCAAGGCCACTTTGCTGTAAACGTGAAGTTAGCGTCGAGGTTACTTTTCCAGATGGTAGCCTACTTACAGGTCTCGTTGCGGTAGGTCTACGTTGAGCTGATGGCGCTGAGCGTCTAGCTTGTTTAGCCCTATTTCTTTCAATTGCCTTTTGCAGCCGATCACCAGAATCGATATCGGCAGTAGACGCTGAGCGAACTGTCGATTTTAACCGGTTACGTGGTATTTTTGCCTGAGATGGCTCAAAAGAAAATTCCAAAATAACATCCTGTTGTTTTAAATTATACTTCCTGTATATAATTATATTAACTTAGGACGTCTTTTGACGCAAGACAAAATTTGATGCTATGAGAAAAAAATGGAGCTTGCTTCACTTTCAGTGGCAATCTTACCCTCAACTTCAAGCCAAAAAGATCGTGCAGTGGAGAGCTCTTCCATATAATAATAAAGAGTTTTATCTAAACTAGTCAGAGTCTTCAACGTTTCTGAAAAGACTCCTCGTAAAAAGAAGATTTTTAGATCATAAAAAATACCTGATACCTTCTCAACAGAATAGGATAGTACCTTCTCTGTACACACAAAATTCTCTTTTTGAATATATTGTGAGAATAGTAGAAAAAATTGTTGAAAACGCATCGCTGCAATTTTTCTGTCACCAACAGGACCTAAACGAACTAAGTTACCACTACGTTCAACCTGATGGCTTAAAAAATGTACTTCAAAGGAGTTGGTAGAAAAATTCCCCCACCAACTAAATCCAGGATCACTAATATTACAAACCATATCTTCATGATAAGGAAAGCGTCTATTCATCATAGTATCAACTAAAACCTCTGCACCTTCATAGCTATCTGTTGAAAAATACTCAAGGTTTTTCAGCTCATCGACACTTTTTATTCTTAGCCTCGTCCACAGAGGTGAGTTCTCTTGCTGTAGCTGTGCAACCCCATCTTCAATGGAAAGAGCAGGAAATCCACGCATACCAAAAGTCCCTTTCCCTTTATTTAAAAAGTAGATAACTCCAGGCGTTTGGGGATACTGCGTCATAAGATCGCGATCTAGAAAATTATTTAATTGTGGCGTACTAAAAGCCATTGTCTCTTGAGCTAACTGCCCAAAATCAAGAGTAAAAGAATCCATTCTTTTCCTTTCGTTGTGTGATTAAATAATTTTAGCTTATAAAAAAGAACTTTGACAAGCTGCTTCTAAACATTTTTTAGAATAACGCAACAAATAACTTTAACCCTAAAATAACAATAAGTGGTGAAATATCAAAAGGAAGTGCATTTGGCATAAAACGGTGTAATATTCGCCGTATTGGATTCGTACTATATCCTGCAACTTGTTTGACTAACAGTACCCATCTTTCATGACGAAGCTGAGGTAAAAAACTTAAAACAGCATCCACCACTACTATTAGAATATATAAATCAATAATAAAACGTATCATTACAATGCTCCTAGCAAGCCAACTATAATTTACTTAATATTGTTTTTACAAACTCGTAAAACTTATCTGTAGATTCTATCTCAATTCTCTCACTAGGGGAATGGGCACCCGTAATATTAGGCCCAAAAGAGATAATATCCATCTCCCCTACCTTCTCTTTTAAAAGCCCACACTCAAGGCCTGCGTGAATGGCTTTAGATTCTGGTAAAAAACCAAATGACTTTTCAAATTCAAGTTTCGCCAAATCTAAAAGATCATTTTTGATGGCAGGCTTCCAAGAAGGATATCCACAGCCAATTTTCAAATCAAGATTCAACATCTTAGCCAACAACTCAATTTTCTGACTAATAGGACGTAGCTCATTCTTTTCAAAAAAGCGACACGAAGTCTGCATATATAGTTTTTCATGTGTCAGCTCTAAAATAGCAAAGTTTGAGCTGACATTTGCACATGGAGGCTCGACATCCCAATTGTAAGAGTAAGCGCCATGAGGAAATAGAGTTAAAAATCCGATGACTTGTGGAAAGCTATCACTCGTAACAACATTGCACTCTCCATCTAAAGTAGTAACCGTAATATTTAAGTTTTGATCTTCCTGAGGTAAAAATGAGAGCATCTCATTTTTTACTGTGATAACTAACTCTTCCAATGTTGTGAGATACTTACTATCAAAGCTAAGCGACAACATAGCATCACGTGGGATAATATTATGCGCCTTCCCACCAACTAAAGAAGAAAAACTATATGGAAATGATATTTGATTTAAAAGGTTAATGAGGAGTACTAATGCATTACCTCTACCCAGATGAATATCCATACCAGAGTGTCCACCCTTCAGTCCATCTAGTGCTATCTGATAAGTTGTATCGCCTGCCTTAGATTTTTCATAAGCAAGACTCCCGTTTAATTCATAGTCCATTCCACCAGCACAACCAATATAAATTGCTCCCCACTCTTCGGTATCGAGATTAATCATTTTTTTTCCAGACAGTAGTTTAGCATCTAAATTGATTGCACCATTAAGCCCGGTCTCTTCATCGACGGTAAACAGTAACTCTAATGGAGGATGTACAAGATTACTCTCGTCGACAATAGCTAGGCTAGCAGCACAACCAATACCATTGTCTGCTCCTAAAGTTGTTCTATCTGCAGTAACCCATCCATTCTCAATCAGTAAAACTAAAGGGTCATTATCAAAATCAATTACTCGGTCTGCAGTAGAATCTGTGACCATATCCATGTGATTTTGTATAATAACTGCTTCATGCTCTTCATAACCAGCTGTTGCAGGTAGATAGATCACGACATTACCAATATCATCCAATGCATATTTTAAATTTCTCTGCTTAGCAAAATCCACTAGATAATTACGAATTTTCTCTTCTTTTTTAGATGGTCTTGGCACTTGAGTCATTTCATAGAAACGGTCCCAAATTAGACCTTGTGGGTAATCTGCTGGACGAGTCATATATTCTCCCTATCTTAATCCTTTAAGGATTAAATGAAATTGTTATTTCATTCTTTCATGAATTACTTCATACTTGAAAGCCTATACTGTAACAACATTTATTAGTTGTTTCCATTTTTTTGGGGGAATAAAAATTAAGGCTTACTTGTATCAACTTCTAAATCTTTTTAAATCGAAAGTGATAATGTCTCTCAGCTGGATTCTAGGAGGAGAGATTTTTAGTAAGGCTATTGGCTTTATTGGTACTATTTTTGTTTTACGTCATCTCTCAACAGAAGGAGTTGCACTACTTTACCCGCTTTTAGGGATATTTCACATCGTTAACCAGTTTGGTGATTTTGGAGTTACAACAGGTTTTATTAAAATTGGGTCACGAATTCATTCTACAGATACAAAGAGAATTCCTCATATTTTACGAGCTGCTTTTGACCTAAAAATACTTTCAGCCACGATTGCACTTTTAGTAGGTTTATTACTCGCTCCATGGATTTCTAATATTACATTTCAAACGACTGAATATGCTGCATTAGTACGTATTCTCTTTGTTGCATCTTTCTTTTCCATTATGGCAGGATACACAAACTCACTTTTACAAATACAAGAAAAGTTTAAAAAACTTTCCATAATAAAAATACTGCCTCCTATTTTTAAATTTATATTAATTATTACTCTTTTCTATGCTTTTAGTTTTAAATTTTCTCATGTCTATTTTGCCTATCTTTTAGTACCAGTTATGACATTTGGACTAGGGATGGTATTTATTCCCTATAAGCAGATTTTTATCAAAGAAAGTACCACTGTTGAAAAGAAAAAAATTCTGAATGTCTCAAAATGGGTTTATATCTCAAGTCTTGCTGCCGTTGGCACTGGTCAGGTTGATATACTAATGGTTCGCTCCATGCTTGGCCCCGTAGATCTTGCTAATCTTGTAGGAGCACAAAAAATTTCATCATTCATCCCACTCGTTACAGCAACGCTATACACTGTCCTGCTCCCAAAGATTTCTTCTAAAGTAACAAAAAAAGAGCTCAACTATTTCTTCCGTAAAACTCTTCTATTTATTCCAGTCATTGCTGCTCTATACATCATAGCAATTACAACTGCCGACTTTCTTATTCCTTTTGTCTTGGGTGATAAGTATTTAGCATCAATTCCAATTTTCAAGTATTACGCTATTGGCCTTTCAGTTAGCCTTTATATTGGCCCGACTTCATTAATTTTATACAGCCTCAATAAAGAGCATCTATTTATAGTTGTCAGTATTTTCCAATTTTTAGTGAATATAGTTGGAAACTATCTTCTTATACCCATATTTAGTGCCAGTGGCGCAGCTATGACTTCAAGCTTTATACACATCATTGGACTAATTTTTGTCTTAACTGTTTTGTATAGAGAAAATATTATATTTCTAAAGCAAGAAGATAGATAATCTCTGGCCAAATAAATAAATTCATCTTAGAATTTATTTTCTTTAAATGTGGCTCCATAGTTAAGTGGATATAACAGGGCTTTCCTAAAGCTCCGTCACAGGTTCAATTCCTGTTGGAGCTGCCATTTTTATCTTCGAAATAAGTTTGTGCGCTAAGGGCCATAATAAGTCCCTCTACTACTCGAGGAAAGTGTCCTCCGCTATAGGTATTTTTCATATCCTGTAAAACTACAAAAATATTATCTCTATAAAAACCAACTTCATAAAAAATATCTACCAACTCATGAGCAATAATAAAAATGGCACTTAATGGTTCAAGCTGTTTATAATCAAGCTCATGAGGAAATCCACTACCATCATATTTCTCATGGTGGGCCAATAAAATCTTGTCCACCCCCGTAGGAATACCACCAATTTGTAATACAAGATCTAGCCCATCTTGAATATGTGCATGTAGCATTGTCTGTTGTGTTAGATCTAGCTCCTTTAAAACAGTATTATTTATAACTGATACTTTTGCCACGACCTCATCTGAACATTTCAGGTCATGAAAAAAAGATGCCATCGTCAAGCGCATCAAATTTTCGTGTGAATACCAATCAGTATGCCGACATATTCCACCAGCTAAAAAAGATACCATCATGGAATGTTCAGATATATAGCTATTCTTTTGTAGCAACTCTGCTAATAGGGATGTTAATGAGCTTTTCTCAATTAGCTCCATGGTTTTATTTAATGCCTGGCCAGTAATTTTCACACAGTTCTCATCGAGTCCAATACTATTTATCATTTCAAATACTGCCTCATGACATTTTGTAGGAACAAGTGCACTATCTGAATTTTGTGACAGTAGAAATTCAGCCTGACCAAACTTTAACCGCAACACCTGCTGAATAAAAGTATTGTAATCATTTGATTTAACATAAAAAAACTCAGTCCCCTTATTCATATATTTTTTCACATCACCTAAAGTGTATGAGTCAAAACGCCGGAATATTTTAATATATTTATGATTGCCAAGACACAAGAAAATGTCTGCACATGCCTCTTCAAATAGAAGACAGTGTTCAATTTTTACTTGCATATACTTATCTGAATTACCATCCCGCCTACTCTTATATTTAAATAATTTTTCGACACTTCTAGAAAAATTAAATGGAGATGCAGTATATGAAAAGAGCTCAATATTTGAACAGTATGCTTGAGATCGTTTATACTCTTCTAAGGAGAGCTCATCTTTAAAGGTAATTACAACTGAAATTGGCTGGCCAGATCCTACGATTAAATCTAATATCCGCCGTGCTCCTGGTAACTCATATCCTACAACAGTTAAGCGGCTAGAAATGATTTTATCCATCAACTCATCATCACTTTTTGCGAACTCTTTGATCCCTCGTATACCTGAAATTTCACAACTTGTATCTAATTGCTCTACCATGAAACCATAGTAATTAATTAAGTAGTCACTAGGTTGGAATATATATACTGTATTCAAATTAACCTCATCATTATGAGATTATATCATCATCTTTTGAATTTGCTTGTATAAATAACAAGCAACACTTTGATGTGAAAACTGAGTAAAACTCTTTTGTTGTGAATTATCAGTAAGGCGACTACCTGCTTTTGTATTAACGACCTGCACGGCTTGCTCGAGCTGCTCCACTAATGATGCCACATTTTGTTGCTTAAACACATATGGCATTTCTAATTTTCCTAGAACTTCAGGAATTGCCCCACTATCAGAACCGACAACCAGATTTCCAGCAGCAGCTGCCTCTACCAATACCCGGCCAAACTGCTCTTTCCAAAAAGGCCTTGTTTCAGAAGGCAAAATAAAAATATCTATTTTTTCATAAAAAAGATATCCACGAGCATGTGTGATAACTCCTAAAAATTCGGTATAGTTTTTTTTACGCAGTTCTGTTTCCAGTGGACCTGCACCAGCAATAAATAATTTAAATTTAAATTCATCTTGAATTGCTAGAATATCCAGTGCTTGCAAGAGAGTTCCAATCCCCTTCTCTTCAGATAGCCGTCCTAAATATCCAAACCTGATAATCTCCGTATTATTTTGATTATAATCCAAATATCTTTTATATAGATCCCCATCAAATGAAAATGGAAAATAGACATATTTGCATTTCAATTGTTTCCATTCTAAGACGTCTCTCACTTCTTCACTACAATATAAAATACCTTTTACTTTTCTAGCATTCCACCTTTCATATCGATGCATCCAACTCCACCTAATCTTTTTAATATTTTGATTTGCAGTAATAAACAGTTGAGTCTTTTTATTACAACTAAAAAATAGTAAGAAATTTATAAAAAATAGAGCAATTGACCAACCTTCCTGATTTAAGATAATAAAATCATATTTACGGCTATTTAAAATTTTAAAAAAAGGAGCTGGTGAGAAAAAAAAGAGACTTCCATTGCCCTTATTAACACATTTGACCGGAAAAATTTGCCGCAGTCCAGAATCAGAACTTTCATCATAGGCACATCGCAACTTACCCACTAAATTAGAACTCCACTCCTTAGGGGTGATTAAATCGACAGTTACACCGTTCATATTGGCAAAAATACTCCAAAACTTTCTATTGCTGTTGACGATAAGTGGATGTCCAATTACAAGTACTTGATTTCTTTTATCCATAATATTCAAAAACTCCATTTATAACTAAGTATATTCAAGCTTTCACCGATAAATATGCTAGAGGAGAAAGTATTTATTAATATTATGGGTAATACAAAGAAAAAAGACAACATCATTTTAGATTTTAAAAGCAAAGTGTCCCTTAAGGATACTGTTGCCGATCTGCTGTCGTCTGAACTTCAAATTTTAGAAGAAAGATCTAAAAGCTACCATAAAGAAGAGTCCCTCGAAGATAATATCAAGCGTATAGGTAAAGAATTTACCATTAGTAAGCAAGAAAAGGCTGAAGGTATTATCAACTTTACGATTCCAAAAGAAAAAGTGGGGCAAAAAAATGCCACCATTATTCAAAAGGACCAAACAACTAGAAAAGTTCCGCTAGATGAACTGCCCGATATTATTAACAATAATAAAAGTATTAGAAAGGTGGTTATAGAGGAAATTGGATTAAGTGATGTAAAGCGTACACAGCTGCATTTTGAACAGCAGCGGCTCCCTGTAAATGAACGCCTAGTACGGCAAATTGAAGCAAAACAAGAAGCTCAAATTATTGATATTTCCCCTACTCCAGAAAAAACTGACGAAAAAGAAACAGCTCCAGAGGGAAAAATTGTATTTTCCAAACCAAAGGCCAAGCGGTCATTTTCATCTCAAGATTTCGAACACTTAATAAATAATGATTTCATGGATGGTAGTCAGAAACAGAGTGTAATTGAACAAACTATCATGCCAGAGAAAACAATTTCTGAATTTAACTTCACTCTTAAGAGTGATCAAGAGCAAGTTCCAGTAATAGAGAAAAAAACAGAAAATGCAACAGATTCATCTTCGGGGTTATTTTTAGTAAACCAGGATAATGCAACACCGATAGGTAATTCATTCAAAGCAACCAAGACTGAATATCAAAGAAAAAAAGAAATAAGTACAAAATCAATTTCAAATCTGTATTATAAAACAAAAAAACATAATGAACTATTTAAACTAGGAACTCTCTTTTATCGTGATCTTGAATCAGGCTTAAAAAGTTTTGGGTTTACCTGTCAGGGTAGTACAGAACCACAGCAAAATACAATTCTAGGACTTTCAGCCTATTTTTCCTATCACATGAAAACAACTACAACTGTCTTTACGGAAACATTCGCTAACAGTGTCTACTGTGTTGCAAATAAAGAATATACTGAAGAAAAAATTCTAATCGCTCCTAACCTATCTATCAATTCTTTCTGTTATCAAGACATGCGTATTATTGAGTTCTGTGAATTACAAAGTATTGTAGAATTTGGTGATACTGATTTATTGGAAGAAGGGTTAGAAAAAATAATTGATAATAGTGAACTACTTTTCTGGGACCTTCCCACTCCACACGAAATGGAAAAAACAAATGAGCTATTCTTTCCTATAACCAGACTAATTGATAATGTCTCGTTAGTGGTAAAGCCGAATAACAGTAAGATTAAAGATATTGTTCATTTAAAAGAGTATTTTGAAAAGTATCATATTCAAATCAAAGGTATGATTATGAGTGAGCAGGAATATGATAAGGATAAGTCATGAACAGCAGTATGAAAAAAGATGATATAATCCTAGAATTTAACTCACCTGAAGAGAAAAAAATACCTAGTAACAAAAAAAAGCAAAGTGGGGGGAATAGTTACTTCTATAAAGTTGCTAACCATGCAGAGCTATATAAACTAGGTAGTTCCTATTTAGAAGACTTTAAATCAGGGTTAAAGTCATTTACCATCTCTTCAACGGGATACTACAACTCACAACAAAAAACTATTATAGGACTGGCAAGTTTTTTTGATCATTACGACGATCTGAAAATAGCAATTATTTCTGATAATCTTTTCAATGGATATTTTCAAGAAATCATAACAGCAAGTGAACAAAAAAAAATTCCTCTATTTGTGTCTGAGTATGATTTAAATATTTTCTCTTTTCATCAACATTTTGACTTTATTGATTTTAATATTATTTTAGATATTCCAAATAAAAAAGAAAATATAGATTATGAACAAAGAGTAAATGACATTATAAATTACTATGATGTTATTTTTTGGGATATGCCTGAGCTATATAAAATCCAAGCTGATCCTGAAGCATATTATCCTGCAATGCAATCATTTGACAGTTTATCAATTATTGCTTCAAAATCCATGACAAAGACAGGTGAAGTAAGTAGTATTAGAAGCTTTTTCGAATCTTACAATATTAGTATTAAAGGTTTACTTTTTGACCCCTTTCTAGAAGTAAAAACGAATATCGCACCTAAAAAAGCGTGGTGGAAGATCTTTACATGAAAAAATTTAATGCAATCCTAGACGATACTACCATTATAAACTTTGTATTTTTCGCTAGACTATTAAAAAGATATATATTGTTAACAACTGTTATTCCAATCTTTATTTTTGGCTATGCTGCATATTATTATTCTACGCAAAACATAGTCTACATTAAAAATATTAATTTTACTTTTAAGAAAGATGATTCTAGTTCTCCAAGTTCTGCCATTGCAACATTAGTAGGAGAAAAAAGCTCTGAACTCACAGAGTCTGATATTATTGCGATTAGCAAATCCCCCGACTTTAGGGATACAATATCCAATTTGCTTATGGCTGACCCTAATACCCAGAAAATCACCCTTTCGGGACTAAAAGCACAAATTATTAAAATGACACCTGAACAATTTAGTTTTTGTAACAATAATCAAGAATGTTTTAAAAATGCAATAAGTGAAAGGATATCGGGGTTTTATTCATTAAAATCTAGTGATATAATTGATAAGATGATGAAGTTGGAAGTAAAAACCCTAACCCCATTTTCATCTTCAGTTCTATTGGATAACATAAAGCAAAGTTTTATAAAGTTTCGTCTAAACCAAATTAAACATTCTATCACAGAGCAAAAGAAAATATCACTTAAGCTAATTAATCAGAAAAAAACTGAATTGATAGACATTGGATACGAGTCATCTTTGAAAAAGGTTGCACAAGGCAAAGCTGCTCTACGTTCCCTTGTTGCTTCTATTTTGAGTTTAGAACATATTGCACAAAAGCAAAAAATGAGTGCAGAAGTAATTCAAACCCAATATGAGCAAACAAAAAAAATTGGTAATAAAAACATTGATTCAGATATAGATTCTCTTGAGCATCTTGCACAATTAAAAAAAGAAATAAGTAATCTTAAAGCAGATATAAATGCTTTAAAACTATCACAGTCAAGCTTCACAAATACAGACAAAAATATTATCAAAAAGTTGCAAAAAGATTTAAGAGTAAAAAATAGAAAATACAAACGGCTCAGAAAAAACACAAACCTTACAAGTAACGACAGTAATTTTATTTCAAGTAAAAGTCGACAATCAAAATCATTGGAGTTCGAGTATAAGATATCTAAAAAACAGATGAGTAAAACTGTTGCAGAACTAGAAAGACTTATAGTCAAGCGAGACAATGTAATATCTCAAAATGAAATTGATGAAATAACGTTGGCAAAAGGCAAGCCAACCAGTGAGTATATTACACTTCTCGAAAACAAATTAATGCAATTAAAAATTCTAGATTCAACAATGATCTCTGATATTATTTTTGACAAGAAAGCTTCAGGAATCAGAGCATTTAGACGAACAACGAAGCTTAAGGTGGCAATGTTTGCAACTCTCGTGACTCTATTTACTCTCTTTCTAGTTACCTTGATTCGCTACATGTTAGATCCTAGGATTTATGATGAGTATGAACTACAAAAAACCTTTGAAGATCTAGATGTAATTGGAAAAACCCCCGATTTCAACTCCTAAGATAACTTAAATTCGTCGACCTTTTATCTTCCAAACAATCAGTAATACTGTTGGTAAAATCATTGAGATAGTTAGATCTTTTAAGTTTTCCTCCAGCTCATTCGTCAACGAAAAACTATCAAAAATCTCCTTCGAAATAGACAGTATAAAAACAGATAAATAAGCAAAGCGAAAAGGTACTTTTTTTAATATAAGTAATACCATAAGTAGATAACTAACTGATAGATGCAAAACGATATCGAGTGGAATAATCCCTACAATTTTTGCATTAGAAATATAACCTAAAATGCTATGAATCCACTTCATAAATAATCAATGACCTTTTCTTGTATACATTTTCGTAACACTATAATTTTTATTATGCTAACATTATTATAATAACCAGTCATATTAAAGTATGACTTTCAATTGATAGGATATTTCCATGAATAAATTTAAGCGATTTTCTACATCTTTAATCATTTTACAATTTATCTATTCTCCTCTTGCCATGGCCAAAGTACAAAAAAAGAATAGTCGTAACCAACAGTTTGATATAAGAAAAATAGTACTCCCATCAGAGATCAGCAATCTTGGAAAAACGCGCGGATCTATTTACTATTCCCCTTCCGTAAAAGGTAAAGTTCTAATTCCAGTACATTTCTGGGGAGAGGTATCAAAATCAGGTTTGCATTACGTTCCAGTAGGTACAACGTTGATAAATGGTCTCTCTCTCGCAGGCGGTCCTAAAAGTAGTGGTAATCTGGATGAGGTAAAATTAACCAGAGAAGCCAATAACCACATTGAAGAACAAAAGTTTGATTTATCACAAGGTGGAGATATCTTGTCCTATAAGACAGAACTACTCCCTGGTGATACTATTTTCATTCCTAAAGACGACTTTAAAGAAAACAGGTTGTATTACACTAGTTTAGTGGGAGTAATTGCGACGATTCTCTCTTCTATTCTACTATATCGCCAAGTCAAAGAATAACGATGAAACACATTTTACAGCTTTCTAAATACTATGCTCCTTATAGAGGAGGAATAGAGTTAGTAGCCAAAATGATAAGTAAGGCCCATACAAATAATGGTGATAAAGTTTCAGTTTTAAGTTTTGGCGACAGCAACAAAAAGTATAAAGAGGAGTTTCAAGAACAGGTTATTCAAAAAAAGAGCAACTTTAAATTAATATCTGCTCCTATCAATTTTTTTCTTCTATTTACATTTATTCCATTTTTAGTTAAGCATAAACCGGATCTGATCTATGTACACTTACCAAATCCGATGATGCACCTACTGATCTCTCTAGCATATAGAATTATTAAACTATTTCATTATAATCCTCAAATACACGCCATCTATCACAGTGATATTATTAATCAAAAACTGCTGGCACCGTATTATAACTGGTACTTTAGACATACATCAAAGTGCTATGATCGCATAATTGTTGCATGCGATAAGATTTGGACCAACTCCCCTGTATTAACGAGGCTACCTCACAATAAAATGAAAATTGTTCATTACTGTAGTGACCTTAGCCTTACCTTTGTTGAAAGAAAAATTTTTAAACGTAATCTTGTAGCTATTGGTAGGTGTGTTCCGTACAAAGGTTTTGATTTTCTAATAAAGACACTCAACAATACTTCTTATCAGTTAACCATTATTGGAGATGGGCCAGAGCTACCAAAACTGCAAAATCTAGCTGCTTCAAATATTAAACTTGTTGGATATGTATCTGAAACAGAAAAAGAGCAAATTATTAATCAAAGTGATCTATTAATTGTCTCATCCATTAACAACTCTGAAGCTTATGGTATGATTACAGTTGAAGCATTTTCCAATGGGCTTCCCGTCATTGCTTCTGACGTTCCTTCATGTGTTACATTTCTGGCTAAGGATGGTGAACGCTCATTAAATTTTAAACCACTAAACTCGCAACAACTACTCGCTTGTTTAGAGCAGTTTAATAATAATGATAAGCTATTAAATAAGTTTTCTAAAAATGCCTATAAGTTTTATAAGCATAATCTTAGTTTTTCTGCCTTTTCAGCAAACCTACTAAAAGACTAATTCTATTTTTCAGTGATAAAATTAAATAACTTTGTTCCAGTAATATGCCAAGAATATTTTTGTAAACGCTCTAATCTCGCATTTCTAAATTTATCCCGTTGCTCAGGAGAAATGATCTGCTGTCTACTTAGAATAAACTCATCACTACTATTAAATATATGAATACCCTCTAAATCTTCTAATAATTCTACAGCTCCAACATCTTGTCTTGTAACATACAGCTCACACCCCATAGCAGCAGCTTCAATAATCACCAGTCCAAATGGCTCGTAAAAAGATGAAAATACAAAGGCATCTGCAAGGCCATAAAAAAGTGGTAACTCTTTTGTAAATTCAACATGAAAACAGCATATTTTTGAAGAAAACTCAAATTTACCAGATGATTCAGGCTTCCCAATAATAATTAATTGAGCATCACCTATCTTTTCAAGCTCTTTCATTACAACAGCTAACCCTTTTCTCTCAAATGCACCTACAAAGAGATATATAGGCTTACTCATATCGAGTCCATCAAGCTGACTATAATCCTGCTTAAGAATATCTATTAATTCACCTCTGTCTCTTCTTGGCGGAGTAAACTTATCTAAGTTAATTCCAGAATATATAGTTTTAATCTGTTGTGCATCAACTCTAAAGTAGCTTTGACAGTAGTCATTAATAAATTGTGACAGTGCTAAAAATTTAACTTTCCTACTTCTAAAGAGCCGAGATTCAACAAAATTATAATATCCAAAAAGTATTTTCTTATAAAGCATTTTGCCAAATGAGGGCCTTAATAGATCAAAATAAAGCTTATCCCATTGGTGATGAATAAACTGAATATTAACGAGATCCACATCTAATGCAGCAATTCCAACTCCCACTTTAAAATATTGCTGTAAAAATATTCTGGAATAGATAAAAGTCCAAATATGATAAAACATCACCTTAATTAGCATTGGATAAAGTTTAGGGAATGGAACTTTTACAAAGCGTAATCGACAGTTTAATTTAGGAAACAGAGTCGATAGGTCACCTGCTGAAAACGAGACAACAACAAGTTCATCAATACTACCCTGAGGAAAATTTCTAATTGTTTCAATCAGTGCATTCGAGTGACCTATTTCTAAAAAGAGATCATGTACAAACAGAGCATATTTTTTATTTTGTATCGGCATATAGGCCTTCACGCATAATATCGTGCATTCTAATGAATCCCATAAAAGTTTTGTCCTCTACCACTGGGAGGACGTAGATCTGTCGATCCTTATCTTCCATCTTTAATAATGCATCATATGCCAGCTCTTGTGGACTAATGGACATAGGAAGATTATTCATAATATCCGCAACAGGAGAATTTAAAGATACATTTTTCTGATTGAGATTACGACGAAAGTCTCCTTCAACAATTAATCCTTTTAACTCTCCATTATCAACAATAGCACAAGCTCCTAGTGGAAATTGAGACATTACCAAAACAACATCTTTGAGCGTTGCTGACATACTAACAATAGGACAAACCTCAGCGACCTGCATTAAATCTACAACTTTTAGACGCAAAGACTTTCCGAGAGCACCTGCGGGGTGATTTAAAGCAAAACCTTCTTTAGTTAAGCCAACCCATTTTTCATAAACAACCGACATAGCATCACCCATTGCAAGTGCCAAAGTAGTACTTGTTGTAGGTGCTTGATTATTAATACATGCCTCTTTTTTTACAGTACAATTAAAATTCAGACCACATTTTTTTCCAAGCACAGAGTTTTGATTTCCAAGTAATCCAATAATTCTCTCTTTAACAATACCAACATATGGCAAAAACTTTACAATTTCTTCTGTTGTTCCCGACTTACTAATTAGAATTAGTACATCATCATCAGAAACTCGTCCCATGTCACCATGCAAAGCCTCTACAGGGTGTAGAAAAAATGAGTTCACCCCTAAAGAAGAGAACGTCGATGCAACTTTTTTAGCAATGGCCCCTGACTTTCCAACCCCTACACAGATTAACTGTCCTGATGATGAATTCAAATGCTGAAAAATTTCAATCAACAGATTAATTTGCTCTTCCGTAATCCACTGCTTTGCCTCAAGTAAGGCTTGAGACTCAAGATCAAGAACACTTGTAAAAATCTTATGGTAATCGGACATAATATTCCCTTTTTAAAAGGCTACCTATTTATACAAAAAAAAGTTATTATAAAGAGTATATGAAGATTAATAAACATAGTAAAATTTTTATAATTCGTCGTTACCTAATGCTTGTTATGCTCTTATCAACACTCGGTTGTAGCTCATATGAACAGTTTAAATGGGTTACAGAAGACTTTGAAATACCATCTAAAATTTACCGTGCAGAGTATATTCAAGCATGGCAAGCTGCTCTTGATATAATGAAGAAATATGATCTAGACACGTCTAGTCAAGAGTCTGGAATTATCAAAACGCGCTGGATTGACAATACAATCGCACTAAACTTTGCTGACTCCTTTGGTGGCAGAAATTCTGTTAAAGCTGCAAAATTTAAAGTTATTATCAATATTGTAAAAGGATTTCGTGGTACGAGAGAAGTTTCTAAAATTACTGTCTATAAGCGTCAGCTCGTTGAGCAGGACTTCCTACAGGGATGGAAAGAGATACCAACAGACGGAATTTTTGAGCAGACCATTCTTTACCGACTAGGTCGCATAATGATGAGAGATAATAAGCTCAAAAAGATTGAAGAAGAAAAAGCAAGAGAAGCAGAAGCTGAGTTAGATTTATAAGTCTATATTTTAAAATACCCTTTCAGACAGAGATAACCTTTTCCAAAATATTTTTTTGACTTCCATCCCTCCCTTAGGAGATTTTTTTCCGGTTATCATTGCTAATGCCTGATCAATTTCAGGAAAAATATCAGAGTATTTTTTATTTTGAATCATCTTTAGTAGTGGCAATTTTGCCTTTTTGAAATTAAGCAGCCCTGCAACAGTAATAACTTTTTTGATAATATGAGTTCTCTTATTTGCCCCACGATCAGTTTGCACATAATTTTGCGAGTCATACAACATTCTCCACACATATGGTGCATAATCTCTCAAGCGTAAGGCTTTTATATTTTCTAATGCTTGTGTACGAACCAACAGAGATTTATCAGTAAGCAGCTTTGCATACATTGATCCATACTCCTTTTGAGACAGAGCAAGCAGTGCCTTCAAAGATGCCATTCTTAAAATCCAACTTGGATGTTTTGAAAATTTTGAAATAAAGGGAGCTGCCTTTGATCCCATAAGTCTACCAAGTAACATAGTAGCAATCCAACGATTTTTTTCTGGATATTTACCATTTTTCATCACTTCCACTAGAACAGGTACTGCCTCTTTTTTCATATCCAAAACTTTTGATTTAAGTTTCAAAATAGTTACTTTCTTTTTTAAAGGCTTTTTAAAAGACCTAACAATTGATTTTTGTAACAGTGTCCACTTTTTTTCTTTCTGAACATCTTTTTTTATTGCAGCAAATGAAATAGAACTAAAAATCATCATTAAAATTAATATGTATCTCACTCTCTACCCCTCAAGCATTTTTTCAAATTCACTCAGTAACTCTTCTGAAGATTTTTGCTCACCTTCTTCCATTGTAGGAACTTCGACAGCAGCCTCTTCTTCAGGAGCAGCGGCAGCTTCTCCCTCTGCTATTGCCGCAGCAAAATCAGCCTCAGCGGTATCTTCACCTTCGATTTCACCATCTCCAATTTCATCACTAGCAGCAGCTTCTCCCTCTGCTATTGCCGCAGCAAAATCAGCCTCGGCAGTATCTTCACCTTCGATTTCACCATCCCCAATTTCAGCAGCTGGTTCTGGTTCTGGTTCTGGTTCTGGTTCTGGTTCTGCTTCTGGTTCTGGTTCTGACGGTGGTGCAGCAGCTGGAGCATCACCACCGGCCATCTCTAACGATTTTTTAAGTTGTTCATTTTCTTGTCGCAATCTTTTTAGATCAGCAATATCATCAGCAATTAATTCGTACTCTTCTAACTGCCCTTCTAGATCTTTTATTTTTTCTACACTAGCAGTATCGTCTCCACCTTGATTGGATAGGGCTTCTGCTAGCTGAGCTTCTAGGTCTGTAATTTTATTTTTTGCATCTGCAATTTCTTTTTCGAGTGCAGGGTTAGGATCTCCACCTGCTAAAGCAGTAGACTCTAAGTTTGCAATTTTTGCTTCAAGCTCTTTTATAAAACTATCTTTATCCGTTATAGAAGCTTGCAAAGTACCAAGCTCTGCAATCTTTGCAGCTAATTTACTTTGACACTCTGGATCTCCCGCCCCTAGATCTGCGGCTGGTACGATTGACGGTGCTCCTCCATCAACAGACAGCCCCCCTCCTCTGAAGAGTGAGGATTTCAATGACATGGAATTTTGAATAATAGAATCAAGATAGTTCTTCAAAACTCCAGCTGGAATTTGATGTGTCAACTTATGTATGCGACGTCTATTGTAGATCCAATATGCTATAAAAATAGCTAGAACAACAATCAGTAAAGCCGAGACAATTGTTAGGGTTTCGTTAGGAAACTTGGTCAATAAGAGTTTTATCGTTTCATTCACTCTCTTCCCTCCATGGAAAGATTAATGGATACAGTTCATCTAACTAAAATTATAAGGGAAATTACGAAAAAGTCTAGCGACCTAGCAATATCTGACGAAATTCTTTTAATACTTTCGCTTCTGAGCCCATTATTGTCGAAATAAATGGTGAAAATGGGGCTCCCTCCCAGTCTGAAAGTAATATTCCTGCCTCTTGGCAAATACAACCAGCTGCAGCGATATCCCATGGAGCTAAGCCTCGTTCCCAAAAACCATTAAAGGAACCTTCGGCCAGTAGGCACATATCTAATGCAGCACTGCCCATACGCCTAATTCCACGGCAAGAGTGCATCATTTCTCGAAAAATACGAAATTCCTCTTCAATTAGCACACCCTTTTCTGATGAAAACCCTGTTGCGAGCACTGAATCAGATAATTTTTTAACAGTTGGCCCAGAAATTCTCTTTTTACGGCCATTTGTCATCTTCCAGGCTCCTCCGCCTTTAACTGCAAAGTAAGTATCACTAGTTTGTGGTCGGTGTACCACTCCCAAAATAACCTCTCCTTTGTAATACAGTCCGAGGCAGACTCCAAAATAATCTAAACCGGTCAAAAAATTTGTCGTTCCATCAAGAGGATCGATAATCCAGCAAAAGTCTGCCTGTGAGGTAAAATTTTTATAATCAGCTGCAGTACTTAGATCCTTAAACGAGCTCTCTTCTCCTAGGATAATGTGATCCTTAAATTCTTTTTTTATTTTTTTAATAATAAACTGTTCTGTCTCAACATCTGCCTGACTTACCACTCCTTGAGCCTCTTTAGCACTTACTTTAAGTAGTTTTAATTTTTTTTGATATCTGATCAATTTAGTCCCTGCCAGCTGTGCAATAATCAGTGAAAAATCTAATATTTGCTTTAATTCCTGCTTGGAAAGGTTGCTACTCATAGGTATCTCCATTTTCATATGACTGAACGACTGTCTCTAAATCTTCCTCTTCTAAAGGAACTAGAGATTTCAGAGCATACTCCCCCGCACTCCACTTTCCCAGATCTATCAATTTACACCGCTCACAGCAAAATGGTCTAAAACTAGATGTATAATAGGAAAAACTCTTTTCACACATAGGGCATCGGACTTCAAGTTTCTTAGTCATACTTTTCCTTCTATTAATTACTCTTTCTTATTACCATATTTTTTGTTATCTTTTTATTAATTATGTTACTAAATGACGAATTTAAACTACAACAATCTGAAAGTGCTGCTATTATCTCAATGGTATGCCCCTCTTTTGAATTTCATGCATCAGATGAAGAGACGCAACGCTCTTTAGTTGAACTTAGTGAATTACTTCGCACTCTATCTATAAAGACAGTCGCCTCTTATGTACAAAATAGAAAAAATGTAGAACCAGCTACTATGCTAGGAATAGGTAAGCTAAAGACTATTGCAGAGGAAGCTAAAGAGCAAGGTATCACTTTATTAGTCTTCGACTTTGAGCTAACTGCAAGGCAAATTAAAAATATTAAAGATATTACTAAAATCGATGTTGTAGATCGGAACCATATTATTTTAGAAATTTTTTCTCAACATGCAACAACCAAGCAATCAAAAATTCAAATTGAAATTGCCCGATTACAATATCTACTACCACGCTTAGCGGGACTGTGGGGGCACTTTGGAAAGCAACGAGGTGGTATTGGAGTACGTGGTGGAGAAGGTGAGCAACAAATTGAGCTTGATCGCCGAATAGTACGTGAAAATATTGAAAAACTAAAAAAAGAGTTAAAAGATCTACAAATAAGTAGACATGAACAAAAGAAAAAACGACAAAAAAAAGCGGTTACAGCTGCCCTAGTAGGTTATACAAATGCGGGAAAATCGTCACTAATGAACCGCCTTTGCCGTGTGAATGTTCTTGAAGAAGATAAACTTTTTGCAACACTAGACTCTACTTACCGTACTCTCAATCCCGACACCCACCCTCCTATGATTTTAATTGATACTGTTGGATTTATATCTAACCTGCCAAATACTCTAATTGATGGTTTTAAAACAACACTTGAATCAGCTCAAGAGGCAGATCTGCTGCTTATAACTTGTGATATTGCTGACCCACACTATGAGAAACACCTTGAAGTTACAAACAATGTTCTTGATGAACTAGGCTTAAAAGATAGGGATCGTATTATCATTTTTACAAAAAAAGACCTCTTAAAAGATGAGATGAGGGCCAAGATAATAACCCGCTCATATCCCAACAGCTTTTTAATCTCAGCATTCGATGCAGAAGCGATTGAAAAGCTACGAGAACACATTGTAAATTACTTCTTAGACCAGCAACAGTCTTATGAACTATTTGTTCCATATGTAAATGGTGAAACCCATGCGAAAGTTTTGGCAAATACCAATGTAAATAAAACCACTCACTATGATAATGGTACATTTTATAAAGTTAGAGTTCCTGAGTTTTTATTTGAAGGGTTGAACCTACACCCTTTTGTTTTAGGTCCTAAGCACCAATATTCCTAAATAAACAGGCCACTTCTAAAATAAATCGTCGCAGCCACGATCATAAAAATAATCGCAATCCCAGAAACCATAATTAAAATTTCTTTTTCCATTTTATCTAGTATTCCTTTGCATAAGACAGTATTTGAGGAAAAATAGAGCGTAAATTGACAGGTTTATAAAAGTGCTTTTTTAAGTTTAAATGTTCAAACTGGTTACTAGCCTCACCTACTGTAACAATTGGTACTATTTTTAAAATTTCTGATGTAGTCACAGTATTAGAAAAATGTTTAAATTCTTGAACAACAGTCTCACTGTCACAGATAAAAATAGTCGGTTTCAGATCTTCTGCAATAAACTTAAAGTCGCCAACCTCATCACAGGTGTAACAGTCAACTTTTTGCTCTTTTAAAAAAAACTCCCACGCTTTTCTCATTGTTTCATTTTTCTCAATAATATAAAATAACATATACGTAAAACCCTATTGAAATAAAGATTTAGACTATGGTATAGCTTTGTTTATGGTGATTCAATTTAAAAAAGCAATTTTCCTTAATTTCGGCTACTCGCAGACAGTGGAAACACTATGGAGAATGGGAACTCAAATCGAACAACATTGGCAGAAAAAGACTACCAGACAAGCACTTATGGCCTTATTTGATGCTATCGATTTCTTAAAAGACCATACAGATAGCAATGTCTCTGCTTTATATGATGAATTAAATCCTCTCGTCCCATTTTTTACAGAACAAGAGCTATCACTATTCTCTATGAAACTAGAGAGAATTCTTGGAAAAGAACTCAAAGATCAAGATTTTCTCATTTCAACGCAAGATACAACGACTGAAAAAGGTACCACCCACCAAGTATCACTTGTTTTAGATAATTTACGCTCCGCCTATAATGTTGGAAGCCTCTTTCGCACAGCTGAGGCTTTAGGGGTAAACCACATCTACCTGTGCGGGCTAACTCCTTCACCAGACAATACCAAAACTTCGAGAACTGCACTTGGCTCAGACCAGTGGATTCCATGGAGTTACCATGAATCAAGTGAGGAGTGCCTGGCGATACTAAAAAAACAGGATGTTAAAATATACTCCTTAGAGACAGCTGACACTGCTATAGATGTTAATACTTTCACTCCCCAAGCTCCATGTACCATTGTCCTAGGAAATGAAAGATATGGTATTGCTCAACATTTACTGACTATGTGTGATGAAATAATTTCAATTCCTATGCAAGGACGTAAAAATTCACTAAACGTAGGTGTTTGTGGAGGAATTGCCCTACACACTATTATCAAAAATTTATCTTAACAGAAGATATTCTACCTTATATACTTTTTAAATATAATTATAAGGATGTAATAATTGAATGATGCAAATATGCTTTTTGACCAAGCTCCTAAGTCTTCCAGACAGACGATTTGGGCCATTGGTGGTGGGAAAGGCGGAGTAGGAAAAAGTTTAGTTACGGCTAACCTATCCATCTGTCTTGCCCTTATGAATTTCAAAGTAGTTGTAATTGATCTCGACCTAGGTGGAGCTAACTTGCATACTTGTCTTGGTGTCCCAATTCCAGACTACACACTATCGGATTACCTTACGAAGAAAGTTCGTTCACTCAATAGCTTGGTAACTCCTACCCCCATACCTAACCTATCCATTATCAGTGGTGCTCAAGATAATATAGGAATGGCAAATATTAAACAGCTGCACAAAAATAGATTTCTAAGCAAGCTATCTGAGCTAGATGCTGATTATATCATTTTAGACTTAGGAGCTGGTACATCATATAACACATTAGATTTTTTTATTTATGCAGACCGAGGGCTACTTGTTTCCCTTCCAGAGCCAACATCAATTGAAAATACCTACCGTTTTATCAAGTCTATATATCACCGTAAATTGAAAATGGTAGAAGAACTATTAGAAATTGGACCAATTTTAGATAAAGTAATTAATTCTAAGTTAACATCAAA
>DAOWEO010000016.1 GCA_030638415.1 Bdellovibrionales bacterium
AAGAGGATAAATGAGTAGACAAATTGTGTTTGCGTCCCTATACTTCAAAAAATCCAAATAACGCGGGGTGGAGCAGTTTGGTAGCTCGTCGGGCTCATAACCCGAAGGTCATAGGTTCGAATCCTATCCCCGCAACCAATTTTTTCAGTCAGTTAATCCACCCTTTAGCGGTGGTTTTTTTGTTTTTGGAGCAGCCTATTTAAGCTGTCGCTATAATTTGCTCTATTTTATATAGCTCCTCATCTGTTAGCTCGCTATACTGTGAATCTCTTTTTTCTTGAGAAATCTTTCCATGATGGCTGATTATGATATTAATTAGATTGTTTAATTTTCGATCTGGCATATCGACAACCTTTCTAATTTCTTCTCTTGAGTATAAAAAAATCTTCATGTATTCGAGTTCTTTTTTAAAGTCATTTTCCAGTGTTTCTTCGATTGACCAAAATAAAAACTCTAAAGCATTTGTAAAGTCTATACCATGGTAAAGGTGCTTAGTTTCTTTGTCTAAAACAGTCATTTCGCCTTGGTCATCTAGTTCATAATTGATAATAGGAACCAACTCCTTTGAGAATGATTCTAATACACTGTCGTACTTATCCATGTTACTTGCAATTACCGACGATATTGGAAATATCATTCCTTTGGGAGTAACCTGTTTTTTGGATAAAACAAAATGGATTAGGAATCGGTGAATTCGACCATTTCCATCTTCAACAGGGTGTAAATAGACAAAAAGAAATGAGATAATAGTTGATGCGATAATAGGGTCTACATTTTTATCTTCCATTATATCTCTGCACAGAGCTTCAAAGTTAAGCATTAACTCTTTATTGTCATCTCCCTTGGGGCAAATGTAGTGGATAGTTTCGTTGCCAAACAGATCTGTTGATCCAATATATGTTTGAAAGTTTCGGTACGAGCTTACAGCGTATCTTGGGTCAGCAATTGCATTTTGTAGCTCAACAATAATTTTCTCATTTATACTTTCTACTTCGTGTGCTCTTTTTAGAAGTTCTATAAATTTGGCTTCCCGCTTTTTATCAGGATGCTCTCTTTCTATTTCATTAGATTTTTTGGTCTCTTTTGCATATAGGAAATTGACTGATTTTTGTATTAGCTCAGGTGGATACTGACCTAGTAGGAGGTGAGCAGTCTGTTTAATGTCTTCAAACGTTTTAGTAATCTGACCTTTTCTTATTAAGGGGGTTAAAACATTGTGACCAATTCTATTATCTATGAGCTTGTACCTCTTAATCTTTACAGAAGCACCTGTGAAATATAATGAGTCGTTAATTATTTTTACGTAACGTCCTTCTTTGCTGTCTGGAATATCAATTTTTTCGCCCATCAGTTCTTCATAAAAAAACCATATTATGCGCTGATATTTTCCAGTTTGTTTCGTCAAAATAAATTGTTTTGTAGTTGAAGCTCCTTGTTCCTTAAAGTAAGTGGCCATCAAGGGGAGGTTTGTCCCTTCATTGGCCAACCCAAATACTAGATGGTCCCAGTCACTTGCAGGACTTTTTCTTGTCGCCCTAAGGTAACGAATCTCGCGACCTTCCTTTAATTTAATTAGGTCTCTTCCCTTTTTAATCAGGTGAGTTTCGACCCTGAATCTTGTAATTTTACTACCCTGACTAATCAGCTTTTGTCTTAAAAATTCATATCCAATTGTTTTCATAGCCATATTATACATTAAAAAACACAAAAGTGCATAGTTTTGCACTAATCCGCACCGAACTGTATATATATACACAATTTTGTACTTATTGTCGTTTTCGACACACAAATTGACTAATTTGCACATTGCTTAAGAATATTAGTTAATTTATTAGTTTGTAGTGTGATTATGAGCTTATCGGCTCATAACCCCGAAGCTCGTAAGTTCGAATTTTATCCCCGCAACCAATTTTATTCTTTTTTTTTATCATTTATTTTGACTTAATATATAGACAGCTTCTTTTACCAACTTGCTTCCCATCAACTACCTGAGAAACAGTATATAGTAGATTATTATTCTGCTTTTCAAGAGAGATTACAAATATTTTTACAACAGTTTTTGTAGGTGCTTTACATATTTGTTTGGTTATTTGGCTAAGCTTATTTTCATCTTCACTAAAGTTTGATGATACCTGCAGTTCACAATCTTGCTTGAATATCTCTAACTTTTCACTGCGCACCTTTCCATTCACAGACTTGAATGAAATTCTATCCCCTAAAATGAGTCCTCTATTGTTATCTCTGAATCGTAACATTCCACCAGACAGGCAGTGTTTAGCATCTTTCGCAAGATAATTGCCTGCACTAAAAAAATTATCTAATTGGATCTGAGCCAAGAGGGGAAAACTAATTACATACATAAAAATCAAGCAAGCTATTTTAATTTTGTTCATTATTACCCTTTAGTTTTTAACCACATTTCTTAACCTATTTTTTGCAAAAAGGTAGCTGATCTAAATAAAATTTTATATCTTTACGTTGTTTGACGCGAACAAGTTTTTGCCAGTACGAGTTGCGGCTATAGAATACTTCTCGCTCCGAATCATCTAAAAAGTCTGACATTATACTTACTGCACATGCAATATTTGGCCTTGCTTCTTTTGTTTGTGCAGGAGTCATTTTCTTACATATATCAGGACGGGCTGAATCGACTCTTGATCCAACTGAGTACTCCAGCTGAAAGAGTCCTGAAGCCATACGATATCCATCTTTATATTCGTCTGGTTTCGCCAAGACTTTTTCCGGGTCAGCCTTTACTCCCTTCGTGAATGCTCTTGGGTTACAGCTTGACTCGGTATGTGCCAAAATGGCAAATGCCCACACCCAAAAAACTTCTTTCTCTTTATTTGTTAGTACATGCCAATTAGGACATGCAACAGATGCTTTTTTAGCCTTTGGGGTATAGTAAGATTTATGTTTTCTAATTTGCCGAATAATCTCTTTTCCGTTTGAACCAAGATTACCATTTTTAGTGATAAATGAATCACAGTTGCGGGATAAGCCTTCTTTGTTATGTTTCCCTTTGTTATCATTTGTCACTAATAGTCCATATACTCCACCACTTCTTCCCGTATATCTCGGTAAGAGTGGTACTTTTCCAAAATTATTTAAGTCGGTGCTTGGACTTAACTCTGTTATTTTTGTTGTAATATCTTTGACCTGCTTTTGGAGTTGTTGTGGCTTTACAATTGGAAGTAGATCAGTCGTACATACAGCTACTTTATCTTGCATTTTATTATTCACTATTTTTACTGATGGAATTATTTTTTTTTCTTGTTTAAGAAAAGAAGCCTTAATCCATCCTTTTTGAAATGGATTACTAGCAAGATAGACGTGTATATACTTCTCCCCATTATGCAAAACTTGTTGTGAATGAGGTTTGGTACTGGAGGAAAATTTTAGCTTGGTACCTTTTTTTACCCATATTTTTTGCTTGGTTAGAGCAGTTTTAACTTTAGAACTTGGCTCATAAGTATAAGAGGTATAGTCATAACCTGGTAGGTGATAGATCGTTGTATTGCTTTTTACTTCTGCTACAAGCATGTTTTCTGCACAATAAGCTGTTATGCTAGAGAAGATATAGGCCAAGAAGCATGTTAGATAGATAAATTTATGCAATTGAACTCCTGCGTACATATTAGGATCGAGTAAAGTCTCATGTTATTTTAACACAAGTTCATATCAAAATAAGTGGGGAACACAACGTTAAATTAAATACTTATCTAGTTTTGTCTAAAATATGGTATCAACCTGTCAGCAAAGTCTGAAAAAATACCATCAATCTTAGATGTGTTTAGAATTTGATATAGATGCTTCTCGCTAACTCCTTTTGGCAAGACATCGACCCTAATTGTGTAGGGAATCACTTTAAGGTTGAGAGAGTGTGCGGTTTTAGTAAAAACTTTAAGTGTCCTAGTCTGAAGTAGTGGATTAATCCAAGGACTGATAACTTGTGCATAGGTGGCAATCTCTTTTAATCCATCTTGAGTCATCATTTGATCATAGTCACAGTCAGCCTCTTTCCAGGAGTTATCTCCAGTTAGTTGTACTAAATTAATATCTGAGTTTAGTTTGAAGCGAATTCTTTTTAGTTCCTGTGGGTCAAAACATTGTAGAAAGAATTGTTCATTTTTCTGGTCTAGCTTAAACTTTTTTAAAAGTTTTAAAACAATTAGGGTAATATCTTTTCCCTGTTGTTTATGAAATTTAGGAGATTTTATCTCTGGAATCAATCCAACTGCTTTATTACGAGTCTTATTAAGTCCTAAAACAAGGTTGATGTAATCTTCTAGAGTTGGGATTTTAAAATTAATATTACTTAGTGGAAAGCGATTAGGGAAAACTCGCTTAGCTGTTTTTAAATCCACTCTTTCATGTACGGTTAGCTTTAGTAATTCAATATAGGTGAAATCAATAGCATAGTAACGACCATCACTCCTACTCCGCTTAGGAAAAATTTTAGCCACATTGGTTGTTGTATCAATATGAATGTCGTGCAGGACAACTGGAATATTATCCTTTGTTAATACAATATCTGGTTCGATAAAGTCGACATCCCAACTGTGTGCCATCGCTACAGCAGCGAGTGTGTGCTCTGGCAGGTACCCACTGGCACCACGGTGAGCAATAATTTTTATATTATGCGTAGTTGAGCAGGAAGTTAATAGGAATAAAATTAAACAATCAAGAAGTGATTTCAAAATACATCCTTATGTGTTTACAATAGTTAAAACTTTGTTAAGGATAGATAAATTACAACATCAAATCAAGTCTTGGTAAAAAAATTAGAACGTTGGCGGCTATCTACTTTTTGGGTGATGTTAGTAGGGTATATCGGATACTACTTATGTCGTAAAAACTTATCTGCCGCTTTTCCTCTTATGAGTGAAGATTTTGGCTACACTAACTCCGAGTTAGGTTTAATCGCACTCTCATCAGAAATCGTTTATGCCATTGGTAAATTTATTAATGGTCCGTTAGGTGACAAAATTGGTGGCAAGAAAATTTTTCTCTTAGGTATGCTTGGTGCAATTGTGAGCAATGTTGCATTCTCATTTGGAGAACACCTAATCTACTTTGTAGTTGTATGGAGTATTGCTAGATACTTCTTATCGATGGGATGGGGGGGATTAGCAAAAGTAATTGGTGGATGGTATGAACCAGAAAAAAATGGAACAGTTATGGGAGCAATTAGTATTAGCTTTCAGTTCGGTGGTGTCATTGCCACGCTTTTTGCGGGATATCTTGTCTCGTTAGGCCTTGGTTGGAGAGCAATTTTCATCTATCCTCCAATTGTTTTAACGGTAATTTTAATATGGAGTTTCTTTGCCTCTAAAGACTCGCCACAAGATATTGTTCCTGGAACTGATTTTGGAAAGGGGAGTGGAGAGACAAAGTCTTTAGTGGAAAGTGAGTTACAGCATGAACATGCACAGCACCAGCCGACTAAAATAATTAGGTCTCTTTTAAAAATGCCAATTTATAGGCAGCTATTAGTATTTAGTTTTTTGACAACATTCTTACGCTCTATATTTTTCTTTTGGACACCTAAGTTATTAGTTGATCTAGGAATGGGAACTACCAATGCAATTTTAAAGTCAGCTCTATTCCCATTGCTGGGAAGTCTTGGAACCATTTTATTGGGGTGGTATACAGATAAATATGGAAAGAATGATAGGGCCAAGGCCATGTGGATTATGCTAACAGGTTTAGTCGTATCACTTGTGTGGGTAGGATGGTTATCATCTGATTTAAATAATATTAATAAAGATTTGATAGTCGTATTGACTGGGCTATGTGGTTTTTTTCTCCTTGGTCCATACTCAATGAGTAGTGGAAGTCTTACTTTAGATATTGCTGGCGCGGAGGCTGCTGGTAGCTGTACAGGAATTATTGATGGGCTGGGATATTTGGGAGGGGCACTAGCTGTTTGGAGTGCTGGAAAACTTTCTGATGTTTTAGGGTGGTCGCAGGTTTTTTATTTTTTAGCTGTTTGCGCTGTCCTTGCCACTTTAGCTGCATATTTTATGAGTCGAGAGTTTCAACGTATTGCTATCGCTCGGAGGGAACATGCATAAGCTAGAAGTAAAACTAGGAGATAGAGATCCTTTCATGACAGAAATTTCTGGTAAAAAAGCACTTTTTTATGAATTAGAGGCTCAGGGATTTGTGATGGATACTGGATGTCTGGCCGGTTCTTGCGGTCTTTGTAAGGTTGAGATTCTTACTGGAATAGATAATTTTAATGCTGCAGGAGTGGTAGAGCAAGGGACTATAGATGCTGTGACTATTGATGAACGACAATGGCGGATGTCATGTTGTGCACATGTCACTGGCTCAGTTAGCATTGCTGGAAATGTTATCAGCAATTAAGCAAATAGTTCTTTCCAGTGATCTTCTTTAAACCCCACAGTTCCTATCTCTTTTGAAATTATAAAAGGTCTTTTAATTAGGTTACCATTTCCAGCAAGAAGCTTTAGTGCTTCTTGCTGAGTTAGGGTCGGTAATACCTCTTTCATATTTAATTTACGATAGTCTTGTCCTGAAGTATTAAAAAGTTTTTTCATATCTTGCATGTGACCAAGCATTTTTTTAATCTCTGTAATTGTTGGAGGAGTATCACGAATCGCCAGTTTCTTATAAGCGATACCGTGTGCATCCAAAAACTTCAGTGCTTTTTTACAAGTACCACAATTTTTATATTCATAAACTTTTAGCGTCATCTATTCCTCTGGCTCATAGTATTCATACTCACTATTTTTATAGTTACGTAAGGTCACTTTATTTCCTTCTCGCTTAACAAAATAGTCTGGGTTCATTGGTATTTTACCACCTCCTCCAGGAGCATCGACTACATAATAAGGAATTGCAATTCCAGAAGTCCATCCTCGCAGCTTTTCAATGATTTCAATTCCTTCTGCAATGGAAGTTCTAAAGTGAGATATTCCCTCTGCTAGATCACACTGAAAAATGTAGTATGGACGAATACGCATCAGTAAGAGTTTATGCATAAGCTCTTTCATAATAACAGCATCGTTGTTAATTCCTTTTAACAGTACTGATTGATTGCCAATGGTAATACCGGCCATCGAAAGTCTAGTTGCAGTAAGAAGTGCTTCACGTGACATTTCATCTGAATGGTTAAAGTGAGTATTTATGTGCACAAGGTTGCGTTGTAACATTTCAATTAGCCCGTCATCAAGGCGCTGTGGTAATGTTACCAAGTTTCTGGTTCCAAGACGAACGACTTCTACGTGAGGAATTTTTCTTAGCTCTGTAATAATATATTCTAACTTATTATTACCTAGGGAAAGTGGATCTCCTCCAGAAATAATAACATCTCGAACGACACTATTTTCTCTAATATATTTAAGTCCACTTTCTATTTGATCATTGGCTGCTTGAGAAGTCGGGTCAGCAACTTTTCTTTTTCTAGTACAGTGTCGACAATACAGTGGACAGTTGTGAGTTGTATAAAAAAGCACACGGTCTGGATAGCGGTGAGTTATTCCAGGAACAGGCATGTCTGCTTCCTCTCCTAATGGATCTTCTAGATCAGTGTCTAAAATAGTTAACTCACCCATCTGCGGTACTGATTGCTGCCTCACAGGACACTTGTCGTTGTCTTTATCCATTAAAAGTGCATAGTAAGGAGTAATCCCAACGTGAAATTTCTCTTTACATTTTTCAAATGCATCACGTTCTTCGGTAGAAACATTAATTATTTTTTCAAGTTCTTCTAGGGTACTAATTCTATTTTTTTGCTGCCAGATCCAACTATTCCAATCTTTATCACTAACGTCTTTGTAGTATTCCCCTTTTCCCGCAATAGGGAATTTTTCTAAAATATGGTCTGGATAAACTTTTTTTAAATCCTCTACTGTTTGCAACTCTTTAAAATCCATAACTACTCCTATCTGCTTTTTTATATAATTATATTTTAATAATACGATTTAATCTTATCGGTTAATCTGTTTAATATCAGTAATTTTATTCAGTTTAAATGATTTATGTTGGTTAGAAATTAAACACAGTGCATATAAGACTGTTCCTTGTGGCATAGGTAGAAATGCCAATGGTTTAACAGCGCGAAATGAGCCACGATGTGATCCACCTTTATACTTTATCTCCACCTCTTTTTGCTGGCGGATGTTGTGTTTTAAGTCCAGCAGCTTTACTGGAATAGTAAACTCGCTGTTTTTATCAAAGTCCTTCATGGAGAAAAGATGACTTTTCTTGATTAGAGTAGTTTGGTTTTTTAGCTTAAGTTGCATAATGCTCTGAGCAAATACTCTTAAGCTGGCCATAGCATCATCTAATGCTCGGTGTTGATTAACTAGAGGTATCTTGAGCTCTTTGGCCAAAGTTCCCAGTTTGTAATTTGGCATTTTCTTAAAAGCATCTTTTGCAATTTGTAGTGAACAGTGAATAGGGATATCTGTAAAGCTGGTCTGGGTAAAATGCATGGCACTTGCCAAATAGCCAGCATCAAACTTGGCATTATGACCTATCAGCGGTGTTGTTCCGTTAAACTCCATAAAATCACGGAGTACCACATCAATTGTGGGAGCATCAGCTACCATCTCATCACTAATATGGTGTATCTCTTGGGTGACTTGTGGGATGAGTTTTTGTGGGTTGATTAGCTTGGAAAATATCCTGATCCCTCTATTAGGTTTAATTTTTATGGCCGAGAGCTCGATTATTCTATCTTGTAGTGGGGAGAGTCCAGTTGCTTCTATGTCAAAAGCTGTAATTCCTTCAGGAAAATAACGAATAAGAGTGTTTACTTCGACCTGAGGAATTCCAGAAGACTCAGATACTGTATGTTGCCGTAAAATCAAGCTTTACACCTCTTTTATTGACGCTTTTTTAAAAACAAGGTAAAAAAGAGCCTATTTCTTTATTAGTTAACAATCTTGTAGTATGTAAATGAGATTATGTAAAATAGTTATGAATAATTTTCCGAGAGGATACGATGGCAAAACATGAAATAATAATGCCCCAAATGGGAGAGTCTATAACAACTGGTACGATCACTACTTGGCGAAAGAAAGTGGGTGAGCTTGTTGCTGAGGATGAAACTCTTTTAGACATTTCAACAGATAAAGTAGAATCGGAGATTCCGTCACCGCATGCTGGCCTACTTGTTAGTCTACTTTTTGTCGAAGGCGACGTAGTTGACGTTGGAAAGGTTATTGCGATAATTGATTCTGACGTGAATGCATCTATAGGTGAGTCTGCTGTTGAAGGCAGTGACTTCGACGTTGCAGTTATTGGTGGAGGTCCAGGTGGATATGTGGCGGCCATACGTGCTAGTCAGTTGGGTAAAAAAGTTGTGCTGTTTGAAAAAGATAAATTAGGGGGCGTCTGCTTAAATAGAGGATGCATTCCGACGAAGGCACTTCTGAAATCTGCGCATGCCGTTGCTGAACTTAAAGAGATGAAAAATCTTGGTATTAACATTGAGATAAAATCTCTTGATGGAGCAAAGGCAGTAAAAAGAGCCGCTCAAGTGTCTGCACGTATCGCAAAAGGAGTTCCATTTTTAATGAAAAAAAATGGGATTGAAGTTGTGGCAGGTGATGCAATTATTCAGGATAAAAACATTGTTAGCTGTGCAGATAAAAATTTTAAAGTAGAAAATATTATTATTGCCACTGGTGCTCATTACAAAACTTTTCCAGGTTTGGAGCATGATGGTGACAGGCTAATGGGCTCCACTGAGGCACTTGCCTTAAGTGAACTTCCAGAGAGTATTGGTATTGTTGGAGCAGGTGCCATTGGTATGGAGTTTGCCTATTTTTGGAATGCGTTTGGGGTGAACGTTCATATCTTTGAGTTGCAGCCGCACTTGTTGCCTTTAGAGGATGATGAAGTAAGTGTTGAGATAGAAAAAGCGTATAAGAAATTAAAAATTAACTATTCTGTTGGTATTGAAAAAGTATCAGCAAGTGTGAGTGGAGATAAAGCGGTTTTAGCCGTTACTGAAAATGGTAGTGAGCAAAATTTTGAATTTGATAAAGTACTCATTGCTGTTGGCATGACGGGGAACCTCGATGGTTGTGGTCTGGAAAATATTGGGGTCGAAACAGATAGAGGTTTTATCAACGTAAGTGATACCTATGAAACAAATATTAGGGGTGTCTATGCTATTGGAGATGTCGCAGGAGCTCCTCTACTTGCACATGCTGCTAGCCATGAAGGAGTGATTGCTGCTGAAAGCATTGCAGGTCAAAATCCTCATCCACTAGATAAGATGAATATTGCTGGATGCACATATTGTTATCCTCAAGTGGCATCTGTTGGTTATCGTGAGCGAGAACTAAAAGAGAAAAATATAACCTACAAGGTGGGCAAAGTTCCTTTTATGGCAAACGGTAAGGCAATTGCTGCAAATGAAAAAAGTGGATTTATAAAAGTACTAATGGGTGAGCATGGTGAGATGCTGGGAGCGCATATTGTTGGAGAACAGGCAACTGAGCTTATTTTTGAATATGTTCTGTTCAGAGCGATGGAAGGAATTGATGAAGAGATATTTCATACTGTTCATCCCCACCCAACACTTGGAGAATTTCTTTCTGAGGCCGTGATGGCAGCATCAGGGCGATCAATTAACGTTTAGTATTTCTGGAGAAATAATGGCAATTCAAAAAATAATAATGCCCCAAATGGGTGAGTCAATTACAACAGGTACAATTACTTGTTGGTATAAAAAAGTTGGTGATGAGATCAAAGAAGACGAGACACTGTTAGATATCTCAACAGATAAAGTTGAATCTGAAATTCCATCTCCTTTTTCAGGACGTATTTCAAAGTTGTTGTTTGCAGATGGTGCGACTGTTGACGTTGGTGCAGTTATTGCCGAAGTTGAAGATGATATGAGTGCTGAACTTAGTAATACTGTTACTGAAGACTCTACTCCTATAAGAAAAATTGAATCCAAGTCAGTTGCAATTACTGAAGATATAAAAGTTGAAAAAACTAAATATTTTTTTACTCCTCTAGTAAAAGCATTAGCCAAAAAAGCAAAAGTATCTATGGAAGAACTGTCGACCATTAAAGGTTCAGGTGCCGCGGGGAGAGTTAACAAAAAAGATTTTGAAAACTTTTTAGCTAACCGTAAAGGCTCATTAACTCCATCGGCTAAAAACTATTCTAACCCTCCATTGGTATTTTCAGGAAAGACTGAAATTATTCCTATGGATAATATGCGTAAAGCGATTGCTTATAATATGGTCGCTTCTAAGCAAATTTCAGCACATGTGAATTCTATATCTGAAGTTGATATGACCCATTTGGTAAAGTTTAGAGAGGGGTTTAAAGATGAGTTTTTTAGACAAGAGGGTTTCAAGCTAACCTATACTCCTTTTATTTTAAAGGCGGTTATTGAAGCTTTAAAAGAGTATCCATTAGTTAATTCTTCTATTGATGGGGACAATATAATTGTAAAAAAAGAGATTAACCTTGGATTTGCTGCAGCTGTTCCAGGTAATGGGCTGACTGTTCCAGTTATTCATAACGCTGAAAGTTTTAGCCTATTAGGAATTTGCCGCAAGCTTGATGAGTTAGCAAACAAAGCACGCAGTAAGAAGTTAACTTTAGACGACCTACAAGGTGGAACTTTTTCTTGTACTAACGTCGGAGGTTTTGGCACACTTCTGGCCACTCCGATTATTTTACAACCACAAGTTGGCATATATGCAGTGGGAATGATTAAAAAAAGAGTCATGGTGATGCCTGATGATTCGATGGCGATTCGCAGTATGATGTATGGAACACATACGTATGATCATAGAGTAATTGACGGGCAGTTAGGTGGACTTTTTCTTGAGGCAATTCATAGAAATTTACTGGAGATGAATCCTAATGATCACTTTTAAAAAAGTTACTTTGTTTCTTTTGTGTCTTCCTATGATGGCCAGTGCTTTGACTACTATTAATCTCTGCTTTGAAGATAAGACGCAGTTAAATCCAGCAAAAAGTTTTTTAGAAGATATTTTATTACAAAATGAATTTGTAGATATTAGACGTCGAATTGGTTGCCTTGAGGTATCGATTCGTGAGTATCGTAAAGAACTAACCTTGTCATATATGCGCAGGAAGTTTCGTTTTCGCTTAGGTAGTTCGATTGGTGGCAGGGTTAGGTTAGAGCAAAAAGCCAATTTAAATGGACAACCGAAAATGTGTCGGATGTCTTTAGAAGAAGTTTTTAAGTCAAATAGTAATCAACAGCAAGTTAAAGTAGGAAAATCGTCTAAGCTATCTGCGAAGGGCCATACTAGTGAAGGATACGTGACTAGTGAGCTATTGTTGTCTTCAGGTATTGCTGGAACGATACGAGTTAATAAAGATGTCATTAACATTACTTGCACGGTTAAAAGTTCTACAAACTATGATGTTAGTTTCAGTCTAGGGCGTAAGTTAATATCTACTGTGCAGCTTATCAAGGGACAAAAGCTAAATGTTGGAGATCTCGTTTCGCAAAGTAAAGGGCAGGGGCAAGAAGTCAGCACTAAAGGCATAGAGAAAAATACAAGTGGTGTTCTAAAAAAAACTAGCTATTTTTTGAGTATTAAATAATAGATATAAAATTAATAAGTGTTAAAAGATTGAATTAGATAGCGAACCTACTAGTCCCAGCGGTTGTAGACTACAGTTACTCCACTAATCATATCGCGAGCTACAAGAAAATAACCAATGTTAGATTCGATGTAACAAACTTGGCTATGAGGTTTCCCTTTTGCAATGTTGTTACAAACTGCTTTTCCACTTCTTACAGAGTCAGGCCCTGCAGTAAAACGAATATCATTTTTTCCACACCCTTTTCTGGATATAAAAAGTCTCGATAAATTATATGCGTCACCAACATGATCATTTTCAAAGTGGTAATCATCAGCAATAAAAGTAATTGATGCACTATCAACAGCATTATTTTTTGTAATTCTATCAATACAAGTTTGAGGAGAAGCCCAAAGGGATGTTGAGATCAACACTGCTGTAAGAATCAAAATATTTTTCATCTAATACTCCTGTCATTATTAAGCCATAATAGTTATGGAGTTAAGTTATAGTAAAATAGTGTTAAAAAGGGAAGGAATAATTGAGTAAATAAGTCTTAACTTTTGCGCCATGCGTAATGTTAGTTTAAGTTAGAAAGTAGTTAGTGCTGGACACCTTATTCTTAGGATAGAATTTTTTTGTATTTTAGGTGTAACCGTTTTTTCCCAAGGAAGATTAATGAGACGATTGTTCCCTTTTTTAGCCATTACCAGCTTTTTAATATCTTTTTCCTCTTATGGAAATGTTCTAACTGCTTACTATGGCCCCAATGGAGTCAAGGAGCTATCTAGTGGTCATCAAGCTGATCAAGAGCTACGTAAAACTGTAGAGAGATTTGCTAAGAAAAATCGAATAAAACTGGGATACACCACAGCTAAAAAACACCTCTTTGGCGAAATCTTTTTAGAAAAAGACGGTAGCAGCTATGTATTAAAAGATGTCTACTGTAGACGCACTTTGCGTAGTGATGAGGGATGGAAGATTGGGCCAATGACTATTCCACCAAATGGTGAAGTAAACTGTGAACACACTTGGCCACAAAGTCGATTTAACACCTCATTGTCTAAAGCATCACAAAAATCAGATTTGTATCACCTGTTTCCTACTGACTCCAAAGCGAATGGTGTAAGAGGAAATTATCCTTTTGCAGAAGTCCACGGCCAAATTGCCCATAAGTCGTGTACATCTTCAACAATTGGATCTGCTCTTGAACCGATGACTGATGTAAATACACGTACAAGGTTTTACGAACCTCCTGTAGAGCATCGTGGAAACGTTGCACGGGCAATCTTTTATTTCTCAGTTGTTTACCATCTTCCTATTGATCATACTGAAGAGACTTATCTACGTCGTTGGAATGATGAAGACCCGGTGGATGCTGTAGATAAAATGCGCCATAATTTGATAATGGAAGTTCAGGGAAATAGAAATCCTTTTATTGATTATCCAAATTTAGTACAACGTATTAGTGATTTTTAATATCACTTTGTTGTAAGTGCTCTAACCTATCTTTAAATTTTTTTTCCATTCCTACATCTACTGGCTGGTAGAAATTAGGTACTTTTAAGTTAGACTTGGTACTTTGACAGTCTGATCCATTTTTCAAGTGCTCAGGAACTTCTATTGTAGGGTGTTCCTCTATATATGTTAAAGCGTGGTTAATAGCATGATAAGAGGCTTGGCTTTTAACTGTTGATGCAAGGTATGATGTTGTTTGGGCAAGGTTAATTCTTGCTTCTGGCATCCCCAGTTTTTCAACGGCCGTAAGAGTGGCACTTGCTAATAGTGTAGCAGTTGGATCTGCATTTCCAATATCTTCTGCTGCAAAAATGGATAGTCTTCTAGCAATAAAGCGAGGGTCTTCGCCACCGTCAAGCATAATCGCAAGCCATAGTAGAGCATCATCAGGTCTATTGGCCCTCATACTTTTTATAAATGCTGATATTACGTCATAGTGGCGTTCACCGTTTTTATCATACCAGCGTCCTTTTTGTTGAAAAAATAATTTTATAATTTCAACTTGTTCACTTGTATTAGAGTTGTCTAGTTTGGAAGAGATCGCTTCTAGGGTGTTGATAGCCTGCCTTACGTCGCCTCCACTAAATTGGGCAATCATGCTAATTGCAATTTGCTCAAGCTTTAATGAAATTTCTTGTGCAACATTTGTAATAATTTTGATGAGATCGTTTTCAGTTAAGGAGTTTAATTTTACTAACTGAGTTCTTGAAAGTAGCGCCCGGTTAATACTTTGTTGTGGATTCTCGGTAGTTGCTCCAATTAGAATAAATTCACCCTTCTCTACATATGGTAGCAGGGCATCTTGTTGTGCCTTGTTAAATCGATGAATTTCATCAATAAATATGATGGATTTAGTACTATGGAAATTTTCCATATCTCCAGCACGGCTAATAAGTTTTCTTAAGTCTGCCACTCCACCCAGAACAGCATTGAAGTGGTAGAGCTCATAGTTAGAGTTTTTAGCAATAAGATTAGCAAGGGTGGTTTTGCCCGTTCCAGGAGGCCCCCATATAATTATACTAGGGAGGTTGTTAGCTTTTAAAAAGGGGTATTCAGTCCAAATATGATCCTGACCGATAAAGCTAGAGAAGTTCTGTGGTCTGACACGATGCGCAAGTGGTTGTAAGTTTTGTTTCTCAGCTTTGATAGTAGGCTTTTTACTGGCTGGATTAAAGAGACTCATTTGGTTAAGTTGGTTTTTCACCTAAAACTTCCTATTTGACAAATTTTTATTAGTAGCATAATTTAAGAGAACTTATTTGAGATGGCAACTATTTTGCCTCAATTTAAGACTATCCAGTAGGATAGGCATCGTGATGTAGAGGGGGTGAATGTCAGATGAAAGCAAAGAAAAAACCAACAATTAGCATTTCTATTGATGAGAAATTTGGAGTTGAGAGATCATTGAAGAAATTCAAGCGTCTTTGTGAGTCTTTTGGTGTTATTAAAGAATACCGAAGTAGACAAGAGTACAAAAAACCTTCTATCAAATTGAAAGAAAAGCTTATCGCCGCTGAAAAACGTCGTAAGAAATCAGTTGTAAAATTCAGAAGAAATTCAAAGTTCTAGAACTTTTATGGGCCTATCACTTAAGTTAGATTTTAATCTATTTAGTTGATAGGCTTTTTTGCGTTTAGATTTGAAATTATTTTTTAAGGAATAGCTTTAGAATTGATACCCAACGTCGATGCATAGTAATAATGATCTTATGCCCATTTGTGGGAATACGCACTTCACCTTTTGAGATTTTCATATGAAAAGAGTTCCATGCCATATTAAGCTCTTCCGTTCTTTGTAGTAATACTGCACCATCTTTCGCCGGAAGAATATATTTTTCTAATGGTCTAAAAAAATAGAACCACACTGTTTCAAAATCTTTTTGTAGATCTTGCGGGAGGGTATCTATGATTAGGTAGTTCAGTTGATGGTACATACTAAAAATAATTTTTCTAATCTGTTTTTCATGTTTTGTTGTGGTCTTGTATGACTCTTCCGTATCAATGTGAATAGAGTGAATAACATTTAGTAATAAATTTTCTAAGAGTAAAGTATTACTCATTAGCTGTGTGAAGTTGGTTGTGTGGATATCTGAAACTTCAAATGTATTTAACTTTGTGGCAATTTGGTATTTTAATTTAAGCAGATTATTGTTCATTAGCTTGAGAGATTTATAGGCTTTTTCTAGCTTAGAGAGACATTCGTTGTCTTGATAACAACTATCTGTAAAATTATGAAAAAGATAAATATTAGTTAAGAAATTATTTCGACTTTTTACTATTTGGTCCCCAAAAAAAGAGAACTTTTGAATGATATGGTAAAACTCTTTGCGCATATTATTTAGTTGAGGTTTTGCGTAGTGTCGATACTTAGCTGGAGAGAGTGGGTATTTTTTAGCATCGAGGTGAAAAGTAGGGTAAGTAGCACCTGCCATCAGTTGTGTTGATATCAAGAGGTAAGATATAAGTACTATCGTTGTAAAGGTTGCCACTATTTTCATGACTTTATGATAGCAAAATTGAGTTAAAAGAGAATCTTAATTTTTAGAAAATTAGTACCGATAAGAAAGTGTATAGTGATGTCCTAGGAGGATACGTGAAGAAGCTTTATCTTTTTTTTACAACAACGATGTGTCTCTCTGTATTTTTTATCTCATATTTTGATTTTTCATATGGTTCTCAGCCTAAAAACGAGTATAAGCGTGCACCAGCTTCTGCTAGTAGTCTAGAAAAAGATATTGATAAAGTTTATATGGAAGTTAGTAATCCTGATATTTTCAATGAAAAAAACTGTGTTCCTTATTTAACGGAGATTACGGATTTTCTTTTGGTAAAGGGATCTCAAACTTACTTGCCGCAAAGTAAAGATGACTATGCAGTACTATTGGAGCGTTCTCATAAAATAGTACAAAAGATTTTCTACCTACGTTTAAAGCTGCGTGAGCGTTTTATAGATATGAGTAGTGAGAAGGATGTTGATAAACAGTGTGTGAATTTGGTGAGAAAGTCATTTCGTTATGCCAGATTTTTAGAAGAGTTTATTACTGAGATTGGTGTAAAAACAATAGCGGCTAATAAATCAACCCATCTTTTTGATGCTCAGGATTTTTCTGATACTAAGTACCAGTTATATCTAAATCCTAAATATGAAGAGTTAGAATTTATGTCTGGTGATATCCTTATGGTTAGAGCTAGTAGTTTTGTGAGCGCAACTATTGCACGCATTGGAGATGAAGATGGACAGTTTAGCCATGCTGCAATGATCTATGTTGATGGTGGTGTTCCATATGTTATTGAGTCTTTGATTGAATCGGGAGTTGGAATTATGGCATTGTCAGAGTGGCGTAAAAGTCATCATGTTCGGACAGTACTATTTAGATCTCAAGATCATGGACTGGCCAGTAGAGCTGCTGAGAAATTATATGAAGTTTCCAAAGAGCGGGTAGCAAACAAAAAACCTGTTCCTTATGATTTTACGATGAATACACAAGAACATAGTGAAATTTTTTGTGCTGAGATCATCCAATGGGCATTTGATATGGTGACTGATGGAAAGAGTCTTATCCCAAGATATGAGACTGAGTTTCAACTGTTTGCTAAGCATCCATTTTTAAAGCAGTTAACTATTGATGTAAGTAAAACATTTTCTCCAAATGACCTAGAGGTTGAGCCAACAATTGAGCTTGTTGCGGAGTGGAGAAACTTTGAAGGGACTCGATTAAGACGTGTACAAGATGTGGTACTTACCTCAATGATGAGCTGGATGTCAGATAAAAATTACATTCTAAAGGGGACCAGTAGAAGTTTTACAATGACTAATATTGCTTGGGTTGGCCGAAAACTATTTGGCTTTAAAAAGGATCAAATTCCTCCAAACATGCCTTATGGATTTTTAAAAACATTTATGAAGCTGGAAAAAGTATCTAATACTCTTGAGACATATTTGAGTGATCTAGAAGAAGAGTTTTTTGAAAAAACGGGATACTCTATGGATTATGCCACTATGTTAATAGTTATGGAAAAGTTACGAATTGAAGACTGCCGTACTTTTCAAATACGTGAGCAGGAGTGGGAAGATAGTCTACATAGTGGAGAGTTGGTGCCAGCTCTTTCAAGAAAGTCTCTGTTTCACCATATGTTTAATACTAAAAACAGTAAGTGTGAGTAACTAAGAGTTATATTTTTTTACAAACTCTTCGTAGCGATCAACTTCTTCTTTGTTGCCAATTACAATTGGAACTCGTTGGTGTAGCTCATGTGGAATAATATCTAAAATATCTTGTGTCCCTGTCGTTGCTCTCCCACCTGCCTCTTCAACCAGCATTGCCATTGGAGCACATTCATATAACAGGCGTAGTTTTGCACTACCTGTGTCTTGATTAGTAGGGTACATGTAGACACCACCGTAAAGTAAGTTACGGTGAAAATCAGAAACGAGAGATCCAATATAGCGGCTAGAGGTCTTTTCGTATCTAGGGTTATCACCATAACGAATTTCATCAGCAAATTTTTGAGTTGCTTCATCCCAGTTGGCATAGTTTGCATCATTTGCTGAAAAGCACTTACAGCGATCAGGAATCATGATGTTTTCGTGTGACAGAATATATTCACCGATTTCTGGGTCTAGGGTAAAGCCATGTACACCATGTCCTGTGGTATATACAAACATGGTACTTGAACCATAAATTACATATCCAGAAGCAACTAGTTTTTTTCCAGGTTTAAAAAAGTCTTGTTCAGTAGGTGCTGTTTTTTCATCTTGTTCGTATTTAAATACCGCAAAAATGGTACCAACAGATACATTGGCATCTACATTAGAAGATCCATCTAATGGATCAAACATGACTACGTAGCGACTGCGACCTTTATTAAATTGTGTCTCAAATGCAGTAAACTTTTCTTCTTCTTCAGTGGCCATGGCAACAATTGATGGCATGGCCTTAAATGCGTTACGCATGATTTCATTGGCGATATCATCTAGCTTAACTTGTTCTTCACCTTGTGTATTTACAATCCCATTATTACCTAAAATATCTATTAGTCCCGCCTTTTGAACTTTGGCAGAGATGATCTTAGTGGCGACTCCAATTCGGCGTAGGATATTTGAAAATGTTCCTTTACTGGAAGGGTGCATTTTTTGTTGTTTAAAAATATGGCTTTCGAGTGTATCGAAGTCAAGAAAATCATTACTCATAGGGATTCCTTAATTTTTATTAGTATCAATAAATGATTACATAAAAAAAAAGAAAAGATTAGTAAATTTTTTCTAATAACAGATTAGGCTGCTTGGTCAAACTCTTGATCAATATGTGTTTGCTTTGATCTTATATTCCTGACATTTTCTGGGAGCTCCTCGGCAGGGATAATAGCAAGGTTGTAAAAACTATGAAATTGCTCAGTTGTGAGGGTGGCCAGTATTAGTGCATCAACGACAGCAGCAATAAGTGGCATAAGGGTCCAGCTCAAAAGAAGGTAGATTACGCCTCGTCCACGGTTTCCTAGGTAAAAATGGTGTACACCAACTCCTCCAAATAGGATCGCAAGAATTATGGCCGTCGTTTTACTTTTCACAGGAAACCTCTCTAGAAACCGTCGTTAAATACTTGTCGGTTAATGTCGGGTATTCTTGAGTTTTTTCTTAATGGTGTCATTTTCAGAGCTTAGATCTGCTAAATTAGAATACTTTTTTATAGTGATGAGATATATATAGAAATCTTATTTTTGGTCTCTGGGCTTATATCGGCTACTGGGATATTCATAATAATATGGCCATCGCCTTTGTAGAGAAACTTGGCAAAATTTTTATCAAAGCGTAGCTCTCCATCTTCAAAGCTTCTAACATTAATTTCATTGCCATTGACGAGTTCAGACTTCATTGCTTTGAAGGTTAGTCTTTCTACCGTATTACAATTATTAGTTATCTTCAGCCAATGAAGTCTCTCTTGTTTAGTGGCATCTGCAGGAAGAGTGTCGTTGCTCACTTCCACTACTGCTATATTTTCATTCATAAAATAATATAGTGGGGTAAACTGTTCGTTGCTCATAGTATGTCCTAGGCTGTAAGTATTCTAATAGATGGTATATAAAATTCCTTATAAGTACTAGTGTCTTGCAAATACAATTTAAAAAGAATATATATGCTCAAACCCCAATTTAAGGATTTCAGTATGGATAATAACGATGTTTTTAAAAAAATTAGAGTAGCTCTATCTTTAAAGGATTTTGAAATTATTGAGATCTTAAAACTATCTGATTTTGAAATGACCAAATCTGAGCTTTCAGCACTATTTCGTAAAGAGGATCACCCAAATTACAAAGAGTGTGGAGACCAAGTACTTCGAAAATTCTTAAATGGCTTGATTACTAAAAACAGAGGGCCAAGGCCAGAAAAGAAATAGTTATTGTTGGCATCTTTGATAAATATAAAAATTCTGTGGTGGAGAAAATATTTCGTACTCACCATAAAGCTTAATCTTTTTTAAGCTTGTATATCTTATGACTTGAAAGTAGTCAGACTTTCCAGCAATACTAAATTTAACATTATAGATATTTGAATCGGTTGAAACTACAGAGTAAGAGTTAATCTTAAATGAGCTTTTAGCTCCTATAATAACCCTGTTTTCACTTGGAACAATTTCATTACTAATTTGCATTTTTGTTTGTCTATGAGATAGAGAACTTAACTCTTGCAAACATTGAGTACTACCTTCTAAACGCTGCCCATGAGCATCTTGGTCTAGTAGTGTAAGAAACTGCTGTTGCAATGAGGCATGGGATGAGAAGCTAAAAAGAAAGAGTAAAATAATTATATATTTATAAGCATTCATTAAAACACTCCCGTTGTACGATTTTTACTGGCTTGCCTAAACATCCACTTTTTTTAACATCCATACGGGTGAGTGAAAATTTGTTACTAGAGCTGTTGCTCATCTGCCAAAAATCTTTTTGTTGAAATTTAGCTTTACATACTTTGCTGGCGACAAGTTCCATATTGGTTCTAAAATAATTTCCAGAACGCTTAAAGTAGGCACTGGCAAAAGACCTTTGCAGACCGATACTATGAGCAGAGGCACTTTGAATTATGGCAAAGGTAAAGTCATCGCTAGTAATATCATCACACTCTTGAATTGTTTTAGCCATTTTAATTCCAAGGGGATCACTACCAAGCTCATCTACCAACACAACGTGGCTACCTTTTACATTTAATATATCACCAACTTCCAGTGGATTATCCACATTAAGCTTTGGTGCGGCTAAACAGCTAGTTCTTCCTGCATGTACGACACTATGAATATTTGTAGTTGTATAACGTAAGTATCTACTTGATTGTGATGTTTTAAATTTATATCCTGAAATTGCAAAAGCTGCAGACACATATGCAGAACAATCAATTCCACTAAGTTGTGAATAGGTATTGCGTTGTGAGCTAGAGCTACGACAAATTGTTCCATTTCCAGGGGAGTACTGACACTCTTTTTCTCTGGTCAGATCCTTTAAGAAATCTAGAGTATTATTACTGTACTTTGCTGTACCGCCATAAGCGTATACAGGTGGTTGAGTGAAGCTATCGAGGCAACTGTTTTGCCCATCTGCAGAGATATAGTTAAATACAGGATTATTGTTATGGTAATCCTCTACTCTGGATCTTTTAAGGTATCTCTTATAGGCACTACCCACTTTTTTTCTCTGAACTATAACTTTGTAGTGGTCATAGTCTTGGTCATCTAAGATGGGAGCATCTAGCGCTTCACAGCTTTGGTAGTAAGTTGCAAAAATCTCTTTTGCACTTTTTCCCAAGGTTGATTCGCTGGCATGTCCAATAGTTACAAATAGTACTGCAGTCATATAGATATAATTTTTCATAAATACTTTACGGCAGATATTGAAAAAAAACTTAGCTAAAGATTTAGAATGATTCTTTTAGAAGAATATAAAGCTACAAAACCAAGCCAGAAATCCTACTGCTAGTGGAATTGTCAGATTATCATCTAATTTAATTGGCAGCATCTCAAAGATGGAGGAGAACAGTGCAATAACCGATGCTGCTCCAATTGTAATCCAGAAAAAATCTGTTTCACCACTATAGAGAATGAAAAAACTGATAAAAAATGTTGCAACGAAAAATGCAGCAGATCCCTCTAATGTTTTATGAGATACAACTCTGTGCTTGCCAAATCTAATTCCAATAATTGCGGAGAGTGGATCTGCAATAGCTAAAGTAAAAATAGCGATGAGTGCATATGGTTTAGGGAAGGTTAAAATACTGAGTAAAATTGCCATGGCATAAGGAATCATTGCAGACTCTTTTAGCTCCTCTTCTGCGCGCAGGAAGATATTGGTAAACCAAGAAAATTTCTTAGAAATTTCAGGATATGCCAGCCTTAGCTGCTCTAAAATATATGCGGTACAGGCAATGGTTCCGAGAATTGATACAATTCTGGTGTGAGTAAAAAAATATTTATAGGCCATCGCTATGCTAAACCCATTTAAAAAGTGAAATACTCTTCTACCTATTTGCAAATCATGTCTGGTTTTTGTTGGTGCTTTTGTGGACTTTTCTTGCTCTTTTTCAGAGACAATATTTAAACTGTTTTTAGGTGTTTTAGTATCTTCCATAGAGGAATCCTCATATTATTTTTGTAATAAATATATTTAGTCATTTATCGGTTTTTTAGGTGAACTACTAAAGCTTTTAACTTATACTATGACAAGCTTTTTAAATAAAAACAGTAAGATACCGGAGTAAAAATGTCTGATAATTTTGATTACGACCTCGTGGTAATTGGTGGAGGTTCTGGTGGAGTTAGAGCTGCAAGGTGGTCCGCTAAACTTGGTGCCAAGGTCGCTTTAGTGGAAAAAAGCCGCTTAGGTGGTACCTGTGTTATTCGGGGCTGTGTCCCGAAAAAATTTATGGTCTACGCTTCAGAATTTGCTCATGAAGCCGCAGTTATGAAAGATTATGGTTGGGATGTACAAGTTGGAGAATTTGACTGGGCCGGATTTAAGTCAAAGCGAGATGCTGAGATTGAACGACTAAGTGGATTATACCAAAATATGTTATCTGGTGCAGGAGTAGAGCTTTTTGAAGGAGTGGGATGTCTTGATGGAGATCATACTGTTTTAATTAAAGGAAAAGAGATTACGGCTAAACACATCTTAATTGCAGTTGGTAGTCGTCCATTTATTCCAAATTTTTTGGGAGTAGAGCATGTTTTAACTTCCAACCAATTTTTCAATTTAAAGAAACGTCCCCAGAAAGTACTGGTTGCTGGCGGTGGATATATTGCCGTTGAGTTTGCAGGAATTTTACAGGGATTAGGAAGTGATGTTTCTATAGTGATTAGACGGGAACATATTTTACGTGGCTTTGATCAAGATGTACGAGAGTTTTTACAGGAGCAGATGAGCCAAAAACAGATTAATTTTGTAACTGAAAAAACGATTACCTCTATAGTAAAAGAAGATAAGAAATTTGTTGTACATTTCTCAGATGAGAGTGAGCAGACTTATGATGCTGTATTAATGGCTCAAGGGCGTGTTCCTGCAGTAGAGGAGTTACAGTTAGATAAAGTTGGAGTTAAACATAATCAGGGTAAAATTGAGATTAATACAAAATTTCAAAGTTCTATTCCGTCTATCTATGCTGTTGGAGATTGTGCCAATGATTTTAACCTAACTCCAGTTGCTTTAAATGAGGGAATGATTCTAGCTGAAAATCTTTTTAATAAACAAGACATGGTGATGAGCTATGAGAATATACCTACTGCTGTATTTTCCCAGCCACCAGTTGGTACAGTAGGCTTAGGAGAGCAGGAAGCTAAGGATAGAGGACATAGTGTTGATATCTATATGAGTAGTTTTAACCCCTTAAAGTTTGCTTTGAGCTCACACAAAGAGAAGTGTCTGATGAAGATAATTGTTGATTGTAAGTCACAAAAAGTTTTAGGTGTGCATATTGTTGGTAAAGATGCGGGTGAGATGATTCAAGGAATAGGTGTAGCGGTTAAAGCGCAGCTAACTAAAGCTCAGTTTGACCAATGCGTAGGTGTACATCCAACAAGTGCAGAAGAGTTAGTAACGATGAGAGAGAAGCTCAGATAAGAGGATTTATGAAAATAGTTTTAATAATTACAATTTTAATTGGCCTAGCGAGTTGTACAAATAAAAAACAGCCGGATGAGCAAAATGCATGGCTGAGCTCTTTTACCACTAAAAATGTAATACGTAGAATTAAGGGAGATAAACAACTGACTCCCTTTAAAATGAAAGATCATAAAGGAAATATTTTTGATTCAAAAGAGTTAGATGGGAAGGTCGTGCTGCTTAACTTTTTTGCGACGTGGTGCCCACCTTGTATTGCAGAACTTCCTGAATTTGAAAAATACGTTAAAGAATTTGATAAAGATAAATTTCGAGTTATTGCTGTTGATGCAAAGGAGTCTGTAGGTAAGGTTGCATCTTTTATGAAAAGATATAACTATAGCTTTACTGCACTCATTGATCCTCAAGGTGAGCTATTTTTAGAATATGGAATTAACTCTCTGCCAGCAACTATTATAATTGATAAAAAAGGCATTCTTCGCTATGTAATTCCAGGAGTTAGAGCGTGGCATACTCCTGAGTTTAGAAAGTTTTTTAAGATACTAATTGAGCAGTAAATGATGATAAATTTAATTACTTTTATT
>DAOWEO010000105.1 GCA_030638415.1 Bdellovibrionales bacterium
GGCCTGAACCTAACGACCATCTTCAGTTTGATGAATTTATGGATCTTCTGCAAACGAATCCAGTTTATAGACATCCCTATCTACGGTTTAATTTTCACCTAAGTAGTGTCTATATCAATCAAGAAAAATATATTATCCATTCAAATAAGCAGCGAGTAGAACTTCTTACTTATCTAGACTCTTTTTCTATGGAAGCGCTCCCCCAAATTGATACTTTTTATCAGGATAACTATTTTATCCTGCATATTTTATATCTACGTGGTGCGATCTTTTTTGGGACTACTGATTAAAAGCAATATTTGAATGATTTACCGTTTCCCACTTATTATGCAATGTGGAGTAGTAATTAAATGTACGATTGTTAGACAGTGGCTCTAATACATCTGCCTTGAGCCCAAGTAATTGACTGGCCCTTTTGACTACAAACTCTCCTGGAGAATAAGTTTTAACTTCCAATATTTTCTCGATTAGACTTCTAATTAATGGATAGTGAGTACAACCTAAAATTGCAAAATCATATTTATTTTGAATGTAAGTATGTAATTCTTTTTGAACTTTTTTCTCAAGGTCGCAGTTACTACTATAATCAAAGGCATCTTCAATTATTGAGGCCAGCCTTGGCAGGCCAACGTAATCGAGAATACTTTCTGGATCAAGCCGTGCTTGTAGCTCCAGAAATCGTTCTGACTCGTTTGTCCCTTGGGTTGAAAGAACTACACCTCGTCCAGCATGGACTAGCTCAGGATGAATATTAATAACGTTTAAATACGGCTCAATACCAACGAACGGAGTAGATAATGTCTCACGCAAAAGGTTAATAGATAGTGCTGTTGCAGTATTGCACCCTACGATTATCAGATCGACTTCTTTATCTACTAACATGGAGCTCAAGTAGAGTGAGCGTTCCTGTACCTGCTTACGACTTTTATTTCCATATGGAGCATAGGCATGGTCAGCAATGTAAAAGACCTCCCAATCAGGGTAGCTCTCAAACAGATGCTTTAAGAGTGAAAAGCCCCCCCTGCCTGAATCAAAAACTCCAATTTTTACCATTTCAAGTATTCCTGTCATAAAGTATTGTAAAAAAATATTAGGATAATATATAATGAGCCTAAAAACAAAAAAAGCCAGGTCCGAATGGAACTGGCTTTTTTTTGAGAGACGTTAACAGAGTTATATAAAAAATCCTTTCTTACATATCTCTAACACACACATCATTTCTATTGCAATGGCTGTGCCAAAAATAAAATAAAACACATTCCCCTAACTATCTATTTTTATAGTAAAACCTTCCAACCAAATCTTACAAACGTCATTTTATTGACAATTATATTTTTTCTCTAAGTTAGATATTTGACACTGATTTAACTTATTTCTTTTAGCCAAGTTTAATCTATACTAACTCCACCATTTTTCCTCAACGATATCTCTCCTACATTCTACATAAAAGTAGTATCTATTATATCACTATATGACCTATCTCATAATTAACCCTAAAAAGGAGGGGTATAAATTAAAATACACTTTTCCCTAGGAGTTTTCGATGAGTTCAGTCTTTAAGAAGTATATCGTCGCAGCATCTGGCCTATTTTTAACACTGTTTGTTTTAGGTCACTCAGCAGGTAATAGCTTAATGCTTTTTTCCTCTGAGATGTTTAACCGATACGGCCATGCACTTATAACCAACCCTCTGATCTATCTTATTGAGTTTGTTGTAGTTGCCATTTTTTTGACCCACGTTTTCTTTGCCCTCAAGGTTACATTTGAAAACTGGAGCGCTAGAGGAGATGTTGGTTATAAAAAAAGAGTTAATAAGGATAGTAACCTTATCTCGTTTGCAGCATCAACAATGCCCTACACTGGTGCAGTTATTTTTATCTTTTTAGTTCTGCATATTGTTCAATTTAAATATGGTGCTTACTATGAAATAACTTACGCTGGAACAATTATGAGAGACCTTCATAGGTTACTCCTTGAATACTTTCCAGCCCCTCTTAATGCTATTGGTTATATTATTGCAATGGTGGTTTTGACCTTCCACGTCCTACACGGACTATGGTCAATTACCCAAACCTTTGGCGTCAATCGATCAATGTACAACAAGCTATTTCGAAATATTGCACTAGGTTTTGCACTATTCGTACTTGTTATCTACGTAACTTTCCCAGTTTGGGGTTACCTCCAAGGAGTAAAATAGATGAGTGGTGAAATTAAAAAATTAGACAGTAAGCAACCAGACGGACCAATTGAAACAGCTTGGGATCGTCACCGTTTTTCTCTTAAACTTGTTAACCCTGCCAACAGAAGAAAAAGAAAAGTTCTTGTTGTAGGAACAGGACTTGCTGGAGGTGGTTCAGCGGCAGGACTAGCTGAGCTTGGTTACCAAGTTGAAGCCTTTACAATTTTAGACTCCCCAAGACGCTCTCACTCAATTGCCGCTCAAGGTGGAGTGAACGCAGCAAAAAACTATCCTAATGATAATGATTCAATTTGGAGACTTTTTTACGATACACTTAAGGGTGGAGATTTTAGAGGTAATGAAAAAAGTACCTACCGCCTAGCACAGTGTGCTAATAGCATTATTGATCAAGCTGTAGCACAAGGAGTTCCATTTACTCGTGAGTATGCTGGAACACTCGCTAACAGAAGTTTTGGTGGCGTACAAGTTTCAAGAACATTTTATGCCCGAGGCCAAACTGGTCAACAACTTCTTTTAGGTGTCTACCAGTCACTTATGAAAGAAGTAGGAAAAGGTAAAGTAAAACTTCATACTAGAAAAGAGCTACTTGAGCTGATCATTGTAAATGGTAGAGCAAGAGGAATCATTACTAGAGACTTAGTTACTGGAGAGCTTGAAAAGCACTACGGTGACGCTGTAATTATTGCAACCGGTGGATTTTGTAAAACTTATTACCTTTCAACTAATGCCATGGCATCTAACGGTGCTGCGCAAACTCGTTGCTGGAAAAAAGGTGCCTACATGGCCAATCCATGTATGACTCAAATCCATCCAACTTCGCTACCAGTTATGGGTGCCTATATGGCCAAGCAGACTCTTATGAGTGAGGCTCTTCGTAACGATGGAAGAATTTGGGTCCCAAAGAAAAAAGAGGACAAACGTGATCCTAATACCATCCCTGATGATGAGCGTGACTACTTTTTAGAAAGACGTTACCCATCTTTTGGTAACCTCGCTCCAAGAGATATTACTTCACGTGCTATTAAGCAGGCAGTTGATGGAGGTAATGGCGTAGGTCCCACAGGTGTTGCAGTCTATCTTGATTTTAAAGATGCCATTGAACGTGATGGTTACGATAAAATTAAAGATAAATATGGAAACCTTTTTGATATGTACAAACATATTGTCAATGAAAGCCCCTACGAAACACCAATGCGCATCTACCCTACAGCTCACTTTACCATGGGTGGTCTATGGGTTGATTACAACCTGCAAAGTAATATTAAAGGACTCTTTGTTGGTGGCGAATCAAGTTATGAATATCATGGAGCTAACAGGCTTGGAGCAAATTCACTAATGTCAGCAATGACTGATGGTGCTTTCGTTCTACCTGTAACAGTTGCAGGATATCTGGGTGAAACATTCGCAACTTTAGAAAAAGTTGATGATACTCATGAGGAATTTGATATTGGAATGAAAGTTGTTCAAGGCAGAATTGAAAGACTTATGAATATCAAAGGTACTAGAACTCCAGATCAGTTTCACCGAGCACTTGGCAAGGTGATGTTTGATAACGTTGGTATTGAAAGAACTGAGAAAAAACTTATCGAAGCTATTGAGAGCATTAAAAATATTAAAAAAGAGTTTTATGCAGACCTTATGCTTGCTGGTGATGAGAAAATGAACAATGAGCTGGAAAAAGCACTGAGAGTAGAAGATACCATTGACCTTGGACTTCTTATGGCCAGAGATGCATTAGAGAGACGAGAATCATGTGGTGCTCACTACCGTATGGATTTTGTTGATGAAGATGGTGAAGCGCAAAGAGACGATGAGAATTTTCAGCACGTTGCTGCGTGGGAGTATCAAGGTGATGATACTGAACCTCTAAGACACATTGAAGAACTAGTATTTAACAGCATCCAACCTTCAAAACGAAGCTATAAATAGGAGATAGAACTATGTCTGATGAAATGACTTTATATTTACAAGTATGGAGACAAAAAGATTCTAAATCTAAAGGAGGCTTTCAAAATTATAAAGTTGAAAATGTCTCTGGTGATATGTCCTTTTTAGAAATGCTTGATATGCTTAACGAAAACCTTGCTCGAGAAGGCAAAGATCCGATTCAATATGACCACGACTGCCGTGAAGGAATTTGTGGGGCTTGTAGTTGTATGATTAACGGTGAAGCTCATGGGCCTGGTAAGAAAACAACTACCTGTGAAATGCATATGCGTCACTTTAATGACGGTGATGCTATTATTATTGAGCCATGGCGCGCTAAGGCTTTCCCTGTACTGAAAGACCTTGCTGTAGACCGTTCTGCTTACGATAAAATAATTATGGCCGGTGGCTTTATTGAAGTAAAATACGGTAATGCTCCTGAAGCTAACTCAATGATGGTAGGAAAAGAAGTTGCAGATTTTGCAATGGATAATGCAGCTTGTATTGGCTGTGGTGCATGCGCTGCAGCATGTCCAAATGCCTCTGCCATGCTGTTTACCGCTGCCAAGACAACTCAACTTTCACTCCTTCCCCAAGGAAAAGTAGAATCAAAAAAACGAGTTCAAAGCATGATTAAAAAAATGGATGAGCTTGGTTTTGGAAATTGTACTAATGAGAGACTTTGTGAGGCTGCTTGTCCGAAAGGAATTAGCATTATTAGCATTGCTAGAATGAATAGAGAGTACATGGGTACTCTCCTTAAAAGCGATTATTAAAGTATAATTTCTCACAGTCATATTACTCAGAAATATGACTGTGGATTTAAATTTATAATTTTAAACAGGGTTTAAAAACACCTATTTAATAGCTATACCAAAAATCTGTTTTATATCAGGTTATACAAAAAATAGTTACGAATCCCAGATATATCAAGTATCCTACCTTCTATTTTCAGTTAGATTTTTGTTAACTTTTACAAGGAGATATTTCTCATGAGTTGGGTAAGTTCGTATTTTGCTTCTTCCGTCGGAAAGAAGAGTGTCATGGCGCTGACCGGCCTCAGTCTAGTGGGCTTTTTAGTTGTTCACCTAGTTGGTAACATTAATATGTTAATTGGTTCAGATGCCTTTAACCATTATTCTCATTTTCTACTATCATTTGAGGGTATCTATGTTTTAGAAGCTGTGCTGGCCGCACTTTTTCTCTTGCATGCCTTTTTTGGTCTGATGATCGCTTTTCAAAACTCACAAGCGAGACCAGATAGCTACTCAGTGCAGACAAAAAGTGGACGTGGAACAACTTTCGCTTCTTCTACCATGCCATATACTGGTACTATCATTCTTATCTTTTTAATTCTGCACCTATTCGACCTTAAATTTGGCGAGCACTACTCAGTTCCAAATGAGGAAGGTGTTAGAGATATTTATAAGCTTGTTTTAGTATATTTTAGTAAACCTCTCCACGTAGCTTGGTACATTATTGCGATGATCTCACTTGCAATTCACACTAGCCATGGCTTCTGGTCAGCGTTTCAAACATTAGGTTTTAGCCATCCTAAGTATGATGGTTTTCTTCGTAAATCTTCAATCGCCTACGCAGTTTTAGTTGGAGCAGGATTTAGTTTCTTTGCCATCTGGGCATATCTTCAGCATGGAGGGAATGTATAATGAGTTCATTAAAATTAGATTCAAAAGTACCACAGGGTGATATTAAAACACTTTGGGAAGATTATAAATTTAATGCCAAGCTAGTTAACCCATCTAATAAAAGAAAGTTTACAGTTATTGTTGTAGGTTCAGGACTTGCTGGAGCCTCCTCTGCAGCGACTCTGTCAGAGCTTGGTTACAACGTTTTGAACTTCTGTATTCAAGATTCACCACGCCGTGCTCACTCAATTGCAGCGCAGGGTGGAATCAACGCAGCTACAAACTATCAAGGAGATGGCGACTCTGTGTGGAGACTTTTTTACGATACAGTAAAAGGTGGTGATTACCGAGCTCGTGAGGCCAACGTATACCGTCTTGCTGAAGTTTCCAATAATATTATTGATCAATGTGTTGCTCAAGGTGTTCCATTTGCTCGTGACTACGGCGGGTTGTACTCCATGAGATCTTTTGGTGGAGCGCAAGTTTCAAGAACATTTTATGCCCGAGGCCAAACCGGTCAACAACTTCTTTTAGGTGCATATTCAGCAATGGAAAAAGAGGTAGCAAAAGGTGGCGTTAAGCAATTTACTCGCCGCGAGATGGTTGATCTTGTTGTCGTTGATGGTAAAGCACGAGGAATTATTGTTAGAAATATCATCACTGGTGAAATAGAGAGATATGCTGCAGACGCAGTACTACTAGGAACTGGCGGTTACGGTAACGTATTTTTCTTATCTACAAATGCAATGACTTCAAATGGATCTGCAGCGTGGAAAGCATATAAACGTGGTGCTGCTTTTGCAAATCCTTGTTATGTACAAATTCACCCAACATGTATTCCTGTTCACGGAGAACTTCAATCAAAGCTAACGCTTATGTCTGAGTCATTGCGAAATGATGGACGTATCTGGGTTCCAAAATCAGCCACAGAAACACGTAAAGCAACTGATATTCCAGAAGAGGAACGTGATTATTATCTAGAACGTAAGTATCCAGCATTTGGAAACCTAGTTCCAAGAGACGTTGCATCACGTAATGCCAAAAATATGACAGATGAGGATAAGGGAGTTGGCGAGACAAAACTAGCTGTCTACCTTGATTTCAAAGACGCTATTGAGCGACTTGGCCGTGACGTTATTGAAGCTCGCTATGGAAACCTCTTTGAAATGTACGAAAGTATCACTGATGAGAATCCATACGAAACTCCAATGCGTATCTATCCAGCAATTCACTATACAATGGGTGGTGTTTGGGTTGATTACAATCTTCAAAGTACAATTCCAGGACTTTTTGTTTTAGGTGAAGCAAATTTTTCTGACCATGGAGCTAACCGCCTTGGTGCTTCTGCACTTATGCAAGGAGTTGCTGATGGTTATTTCGTTATCCCTTACACTCTTGGTAACTACCTCGGATCTGAAAAGCTTGATAAGGTCTCTATTGATCATGAAGCTTTTAATACAGTTGAAAAAGAGGTTCAAGCACGTTTTGATAAATTTATGAATATCAAAGGGACTAAAACTGTAGACCACTTTCATAAACAACTTGGAAAACTCATGTGGGAATATGTGGGAATGGCCAGAACGGAAGAAGGTCTTAAAAAAGCACTTGTTGAAATCCCTAAGGTTCGTGAGCAGTTCTGGAAAGATTTAAAGATTCCAGGAGATTCAAAAGACCTTAATATTGAGCTTGAAAAAGCAAACCGTGTTGCTGACTTTTTTGAAATTGGTGAACTTATGGCACGCGATGCACTTAACAGAGCTGAATCTGCTGGTGGTCACTTCCGCCTAGAGAGTCAAACTGAAGAGGGCGAAGCAAAACGAAATGATGAGCAGTACTGTAATGTTTCAGCTTGGGAATATACAGGTGATAATCAGGAGCCAGTTCTTCATGTTGAAGAGCTGACGTTCCCTAATGTTCCTCTAACTCAACGAAGCTATAAGTAAGGAGGCGTAAAATGAGTGATATATTAATGAAAATAAAGTTAAAAATTTGGCGTCAAAAAAATAGTAATACAAAAGGTAAGCTTGTTGATTACGATCTTGAGGGTGTCTCTCCAGATATGAGTTTTCTTGAGATGTTTGACCTACTCAATGACCAACTGGTAGAAAGTGATCAAGAACCTATTGCATTTGACCATGACTGTCGTGAAGGGATTTGTGGAATGTGCTCTCTAATGATTAATGGTGAAGCTCACGGACCTCGTGATAGAATCACCACTTGTCAGCTACACATGAGATCATTTAAAAATGGTGATACCATAGTGATTGAACCTTTTAGAGCAAAAGCTTTTCCTGTGCTTAAAGACCTCATCATTGATCGATCTAGCTTTGATACAATTATTCAGGCCGGTGGATACGTCTCAGTAAATACCGGAATGGTTCCCCCTGCAAATACGATTCTTGTTAATAAGAAAGACTCAGATCTTGCCATGGATGCAGCCGCTTGTATTGGTTGTGGCGCCTGTGTTGCAAGTTGTCCAAATGCATCAGGAATGCTCTTTATGTCAGCGAAAGTTAGCCAACTAGCACTCCTTCCACAAGGTAAGCCTGAAGCTAAAAAACGTGTTCAAAATATGTTAACCACTATGGATGAGCTTGGCTTTGGTAACTGTACCAACCATGCAGAGTGTGAAGCTCAATGTCCTAAAGGGATAAATATTAGTAACATAGCTAGAATGAATAGAGAATATTTCAAAGCAGTTATTACAGGGCATGATGAGTAGTTTTTAATTTA
>DAOWEO010000096.1 GCA_030638415.1 Bdellovibrionales bacterium
ATTAAAGTAGTAGTAACCAAATACAGAACAACCAACCGGTGAAACAAAAATTGTCTCATCTGTTACTTCTAAAGTATCAAGTGCTTCTGCTACAAGTTTATGAATACGCCCATGCCCACATCCTGGACAGTAGTGAGTCGTTTTAGTGTCGGCTCCAGGCTTTCTTGTAAATTCATCATATAACCCATCAGGTTTTTTAATATCTTTTCCCATTACTATTCCCCTTGCGCCTTGTGCTTTTTAAAAAGTTCAGTCATCTTTAGTTCAACCTCTTCAAAAGATGGAACGATTCCACCCATGCGTCCATAAAACTCCACCGGACGTTTTCCTTCAAGAGTCAATCTAACATCATCAACCATCTGCCCATTAGAGAGCTCAAAACCAACAAAAAGTTTTGCTGCTTTATCTGCAAGAGCATTAATCTCTTTTTTAGGAAAAGGAAAAAGAGTGATCGGTCTTAAGAGTCCGATCTTAATTCCTTTCGCTCTCATTGAATCAATAACCGAGTGGGCAATCCTCGAACAAATTCCATAAGCGACAATAACAATCTCAGCATCATCAGTTTGATAATTTTCAGCCCGCACCTCTTTCTCTTCCATTGCTGCATACTTGTCTGCAAGAAGTAGGTTAAGCTCTTCCATCGTTTCAGCACTCATGCGAATAGAACAGACAAGATTATCTTTACTTGCCGTGTCACTATACAGTGCCCACTCTTTTCTCTGCGGTACTTGAACTTCACGGTTTTGAATAACAGGTGCCATTGTTTGGCCGGTATAACCATCTACTAAAACATAAACTGGAGTTCTATATTTATCAGCAAGATCAAATGCATCATAAGTCAGATCACACATCTCTTGCGGTGAGTTTGGTGCAAGCACTGGACACTTGTAGTTACCGTGTCCGCCACCTTTCACAATTTGGTTATAATCACTCTGCTCAGGCCAAATATTTCCTAGCCCAGGCCCTGCTCGCATCACGTCAACAATTACACAAGGTAGTTCCCCTGCTGCCATGTAAGAGACTCCTTCTTGCTTCAAACTAACTCCAGGACTAGAAGAGGCAGTAAGCACACGTCGTCCACAAGAGGCGGAACCATAGATCATATTAATAGCAGCAACTTCACTCTCCGCTTGTAAAAAAGTATATCCAAGCTTTGGAAAGAGGTCAGATGTTGCGTGAACAACCTCAGTCGATGGAGTAATTGGATAACCAAAATAGTGAGTACAACCGGCCATTAGTGCTCCACGCACAACCGCATCATTTCCTTTTAAAAATTCTTTTTTCATCGTTCCCCCTACTTCTTATGTACAACGATTGTCGATGGTTCTGGACAAGCGTAAAAACAGATCGCACAACCAGTACAACCTTCACCAATATATTTTGCAACTGTGTAACCCATGTGGTTAATAGTGTCGGTCATCTCAATGACCCCTTTTGGACACTCTGTAACACATAGTACACACCCCTTACAAAGTTCAGCATCAATATCAATGCTAGGAACTCTTACCTCTTTAATTTCCATAAAGACCTCCATCTCGTGCTTAAATATCATTTACAGCACTGTATATAATGAATAGTAATGTTCTTCAAGAAAAAGGCTTACCCCTGTGATATTTTCCTAAATATAAGCTGATATTTATCACTTTTACTAAAGGCTTCCCCTTTTCGTTGAGTTTCTGCTAACATTTTCTTAAATGAGGAGTACTTTCATGGTGAAATGGGATGAAAAATTTAGAATTGGCGTTGGGAATATTGACTACCACCATCGCAAGCTGGTCCAAATCATAGCTGACTTAGAAGAATATGAACAATCTCAAGAATTTGAACCCCATGTGGTAGGTGATGCTCTTGATACTCTTTGTGAATATACTAAGTATCACTTCAAGGCTGAAGAAGAATTCATGGAGAAAGTAGACTATCCACAGCTGACTGAACATAAAAAAATTCATATTAGCTTTATTGAGAAAGTTGTTGAGATGCAGTCTGAGGTTAAAAACAAAGAGACACTACAAAATATCATATTTTTTCTTTCTACTTGGTTAATCCACCATATTAAGCAAGAAGATGGTAAAATTGGTACTTTCATAGATAATAATTTAGAGACTAACTAAGGATAAATAATGCAAAAAGTAGAGTGGTCAGAGTCATACGCAATTGGAGTTGGAGTTATTGATTATCAACACCGCAAACTAATCAGACTTATTGGAGACCTACAGGAATACCATCAAAAAAAAGAGTTTCATGATGATGTTATTGATCTTATTTTAGAAGAGCTATGTGATTATACAGAGTACCATTTTACAACAGAAGAAAAGTACATGGAGCAAATTAGCTACTCTGAACTAGAAGAGCATAGGGTAAAGCATCTAAATTTTGTTAAGCAACTTAAAACTTTTAAAGCTGATTTTCAGGCAAGAAAAAATGATGTTACTGAGAAATTGACTACTTTTTTAACCCAGTGGCTGCTTAATCATATCGCCGTTGAAGACGTGCAGATTAAGCAGTATATCACTCAGGGTGGTGGACTAGTTTAAGCTATGAGGACTAATCAATCTCAAATTTAATTGGAGCAGTCATAATCTGATGAATAGCTGCTTTCGCTTCTAATTCCTCGTAAAGCACTGCATATACCCCTTTAAAAATACGGGCATGGATATCATAGTTTTGGGCAAGCTTATAAGCAGCTTTAGCCGTTTTATAACCTTCAACAACAGAACGCTGTGAGGAAATTATATCTAAAGGTTTCTGGCCTTGAGCTATTTTTAATCCAAAAACTTTATTACGACTCAAATCTCCAGTAGAAGTTAGAATCAAATCTCCCATACCACTCATGCCATAAAAAGTTTCAGGACGTGCATTAAACACCTTTCCAAAACGTAGCATCTCGGTAATCCCTCGGGTAATCATAGCGGCTCTTGTATTATGGTTATAGCCAAGCCCTTCAATGATTCCACCAGCAATAGCTAAAATATTTTTAAGGGCTCCACCTAACAGCACCCCTTTCACATCATAATTTGGCAGCAATCTAAAATAATCAGTGGCCATCAAATCACACACTTTTTCCAATGTTCGCTTATTACGCCCAGCTAATGATACTACGGTAATCTGTTCTTTCATGATTTCATGAGCAAAGCTTGGCCCAGAAAGATAGGTCAAGTTATCTTTAAATTCAGAAAAGTAGCTTAGCATTAGATCATCAGGAAGCTCCAAAGTATCCGGATCAATACCTTTAGACAGTGAAACCATAGGAATACCCCGCTTTAAAAAAGGGGTAATTTGCTGGTGGTGTTCTCCGTAAAAAGTTCGCAGTGCACCTGTGGGAAGACCTGAAATGACCAGCTCAACTCCTTCTCGCTCAACTTCATCCCACTCCAGTGTGGGAATAATGTTTTTTGCAAGTGGAAGTCCTGCCAAATAGACACTGTTTTCATGCTGCAGTTTTATACTATTATAAATATCTTCGGAACGAACCTTGATAAAAACTTTTTCAAAATTATTAGATAGAATCGAGGCAATAGAAGTCCCAAAAGCTCCTCCACCAATAACTAGAGCATATCTGTTCATAAGCTAACCACTCCCTCGACAATCGCCATTTTTTGATAAATAAGAATAACTTCAGCAGAGCTTTTTACAACTTTTTTAGCACTAAGACTAACGTAACTACCTTTACTGGATACCTTTTCACTAATCTTAAATCCACTCAATATTTTTTTTGCAAGCTCCATCTGAGCTAAAGGAATAATAAACTTAAACATATACTCCGCCGGCCACTGATAGCTCTCATCTAGTACCTCTTGAAATTTCTCATTTTTATTCATCAATTATATCCTTAGCCATTTACTACTTATATTTAACAGCTTAACAAAACATAACTTTTTGGAAAAGCCCTAAATAGCTTAAATCTCTACACTGGACTTATTTTTTTTATTTAACCTTGAACTTTCTGATGCAGTGCAGTATAATACTAGCTTATACTTTGACCCAATACGGTACGTTTTAGCTCTAATTCACGTTAATGAACATTCGGGTTCAGGTAATCTAGAAAGATTTACTTTCTGAGATTCTTTTAATGAATAGGTTCAATAAAGCTTGCTCGCTTATCCTATTATCTATATTCGCATCTTCGTTATGTGCTCATGAATTTAAATCCTTTAAATTGACACCTAAATTTTACAATCAACCAGAAAAAAATACACCTTTAATCATGGCAAAAAAATTGGTTACAGTTAGTAAAATGTCTACGACTTCTACTCCAGTAGCCTTGCCACAAGAACAGACCACACTCTATGATAATATTTTAAGCTACCTAACTCCCAATTATACCCACATTGGTGATACTCAATCGGCATCACTACTAAATTTTAATAGGAGCTATGATTTAGGACAGCAAAACTACTCAGGATTTACTTGGCAAAGGCCATTAGCAAATTTCTATATTGGAGCTGACCGTCAAGTTGAACCCGATCTTTTTGATGATAAGCGCTGGCTCATTAAAGATAAGTTTACGATCTCTGTTAATGCATTTACCTATCTATCAAACCTGCAGGCAGAGCAAAAATTAGATATTAGTACTACGCAGCTTGCGGCCTTTGCGGGAATGGAATTTATTCGTATTTACCGTTATACCCATTTCGCTGATAGCTTTACTGAAGCACTGACTAAAGAGTACAACAAGCTTTTTTTAAGTTTTCTACTGTTTCGTGGTGATGGTTTTCAAAATATGGCACCTTACGAATTTGTCACTAAAGAGGACTATCTAAGTATCAATGCTGGCGGTATGGTTAAAGTTCCTACGATCCCACTTGTAACAGGAGTCGGTATAAACATCAATGTTGGTGCCCTCATAGAGTATAAAAAGATGGCACAGTTAACATTACAAGCTCTAGGTCCTAAAGATGGCGGAGTAAATGGTGATAAGTTACGTGTGTCTTATGAAGTATCAAATGAAAAATCAGTCACCGTTCAAGCTTCTTTAGAGGCAGATTTTTTAAACCTCCTAAAGCTATCACTTCTCTCATACGAGCTAGAATATAACTTAAAAGATAGTGACAAGATATATCTGACATTTGATGAAGCTGGATTTAACCAACTATCTGAAGGTGGATCTCTTGCAACAGATTTTGCACAGCTATTAAAGCTAAATCGACCTCAAGACCTAACGACACTGCAGCCTTTTATTACAAGTCGCGAGAGACGTGTAAGTGAAAATAGTAGTTCAAGATATTCAATTCTACTTCTAGGTGGGGCTCGTGAGCAAGAGTCCGGACAAGTTATTATTGATACTAACGAGGAACAAAAAATATTTTATAAAAGCTTCAACCAGCACATTAAATATGTAAGGTGGTTTTTTAGAACTATACTTGACTCCTTTTTTCAAACTATCTTTCATACAAATTTAGCAAAAAATTATAAATCTTCACGTTTAAGAAAACTGGCAATTGAATATGAATATACTCCTGACATAGGTACTAACGACAACGATGTAGTCATTGAGCAAGATGGAAATCTCTCATTTAATATTACTCACCAGTTCACCGCTGGAAAAACACATGGATTTTGGAATAAAAAATATAAAACCTATGCCAAACTTTTTACTACAGGATTTACGACTCTTCCTGAAGCATACAACTCTGCCTTAAGTAGTACTAGTTTACGTGGCCCACTATCCATTAAAACTGTATTTAGAATTGGTAAACAGCAACTAGTATATCTAAATTCAATAACTCCACCGCAGATGCAGCAAAAACTTCATCTTGTATGCAAGAGTGTCAGCAGCCGTAAAAGTAAAGTTGCCAGATGTGAAAAAAACATTTGGAAGGAATACCTAAAATACTATAACAATTGGCTTCCACACCATGATATGGCGATTGCCAGTCTCAAAAACTTTATAAATAAGCTAAATACCTATGTTGATAGTGCCCAAGATATTCGTTATGTTTTTGGAGAGAATACTTTTTTTAGTGGAACCTTTAGTGCTTCAAATCCTGAGGGAAAAACTCACCTCACTTTTTTTAAGGATGGGACTTTTGAAGGACTAGGTGTTATAGATAACTATACTAGAACAGAAGTTACAAGATCACCTGCCTCGATAGTTCACTAAAGAGAGTTTTATGTCACAATTAAAAAAAATAAAATGGAATTTATTACTACTGGCCTATTCAAGTCTATTTATCATGGGTCTAATTGATAATAGCCGAGGTCCCACATATCCAGACCTGTTAGTAACCTTTAACTTTACCACCTCTAAAGGATCTCTCATTTTTACGATTGCTTCTGCTGCGGGACTTTTTATTAACCTCACCAGCCGTTATTGGCTAAAGTGGATTGGAGCAGCAGGCGGAGTAATATACTCTTTAGCTGCAATGTTTTTGGGCTCCCTTTTTATAGGACTTTCTCCATCCCTTCCCTATGCAGAGCTAACTCTTTTTTCATTCTCATTTATTTTAGGCTTAGGTCTTTCAGCCTGCGGCATCTCAATGAATATATTAGTGGCTCAGGGAGCACCTGAACGTATTCGTAGACAGGTATTTGCGGGGCTGCACTCAACTTATGGCATTGCCTCTTTTTTAGCACCACTTTTTATATACCTTTCAACTTTAAACAGTTTAAGCTGGAACCAATATTTTATGTTTCTATCTTTAGTTCCACTGTTTGCACTTTTTGCTCTGCTACCATGTACTCCCAAAAAAAATAGTACTCAAAACGTTGAACTAGATATGCAGCCACCTTTTTCTCTAATCAAACGGCTACCATATGCAATACTATTTGGTAGTTATGTTGGGTCAGAGATTATAGTTTCTAGTCGATTAGTACTATTCAGCCAACAAGCACGCCAAATTTCCGAACAACAAAGTGGGCTGATGCTCTCACTCTTTTTTTTCTGCCTAACTTTTGGCCGACTATTTTTTGCATTTTTTCCTGTTAAACGTTTTAGTTCCGAACGCCTTTTAATGATCTCTCTACTAGGTTCTATGGGACTATTTTTAGGTGGTTTCTATATCTCACTATGGCTGCTACCTCTAACCGGTCTGGCCATGTCATTTTTCTTTCCAGTAGGTATAAATTGGCTAAATGAACAATTTCCAAAACATGCAAATTTTATGACTGCAACGGCCATGACAAGTATTGGCTTTGCACTAATTATCGTCCATTTTCTTTTTGGAAAAATAGCTCAAAGTTTCTCTTTAGAATACGCTATTTGGTTAGTACCAATCTGCTCTCTAATATCACTTGTAACACTTTTAACACTACCGAAGCGAAGTGCAGAAGATCTTTAACGGTCTCTAACTTCTAAAAGCTGTGCCACAATACTAATTGCAATTTCGGCAGGAGTATTATTTCCAATGGGAAGACCTACTGGTGAGTAAATTTCCTCAACTCTTTTAGCCTCAACTCCACTTTCTACTAACTTTTGACATAGCAGCTTTGCCTTTGAGGAGCTTCCAATAATACCCAAATATTTTATCTCACTATTATTATCAAAAATTTGCTTTGCCACTGGAAAGTCTAACAAGTGCCCATGTGTCATCACCAGGTGAAAACTATTTTTAGGAATTAAGTGGCTAAATGGTTCTACTCCCTCACGGCTCATAGGAACTAAATGTTTGGTAAGTTTTGAACTTTCTGGAAGCTTATCTAGCCACTCCTGTCTAGAATCAAAACAAGTAACATGACAATCAAGAGTGGCTAAAACGCCAACCAATGTCTGACAAACATGCCCCGCTCCAAAAATAGAGATGTTCCAATGTTTAGTCCGCACAACTTCAAAAAAAAGTGTAACCTCGCCTCCACATGCCATTTCTAAATCGTTACTCAAATGAAAATGCTTAAGCTCACTTTTTGCACTACTACTTTTTAATAGCTCTACTGCATAGATCACCGACTCTTTCTCAACACGCCCGCCACCAATCGTTCCGTCCAAAGGAGCAGCAACGCAGCCAGAAGTAACTAACATCTTAGCACCCACCTCTTGCGGAACACTTCTAGATGCCTCCACTAAAGTAATAAGTACATAACTTGTATCTGCCCCTAACTTCTCAATTTGCTTTAAAATATCCATTATTTTACCGACTCCAATTTCATAAGTACCTGCTCTCCTGTTGCCGGAATTTTAAGATTTCCCTTAACTCCCTGAGAAGTCAAAGCATGCCGAATCGCAGACCAAACTGAAAGCCCTAAGACAAACGGAGGTTCGCCAACTGCTTTTGATCCTCGAACATTTTGTAAGTTATGCGGATTTTCTAAAAACTCAATTGAAAATTTACTGGGAATATCTTGTATATTTGGAATCTTGTATGTGGTCGGTGAATGTGACAGTAGCTCACCCTTATCAGAATATACTAAATTCTCATTAGTCACCCATCCCA
>DAOWEO010000094.1 GCA_030638415.1 Bdellovibrionales bacterium
GTAATAAGAGATGTACTATTTAGATGAGAGAAGAGCTCACCAAAAATATGCATCCGTTTATGATCATATGAGAGACCTTTTGATCTTAAGGCAGCACTCTCGCCTTTTAATATAATATCTTTTGTACCTAAAAGAGCTCCAACAATTTTATCAAGCTCTTTAAACCCCTTAGTAAAATGACCTTCACTACTAATTTGCTTTGCTTGATCACGTAGTTTATTTAGACCCTCTTCCCCTTCATTAGTCAGTATGGCTTCTAGTCGCTGCTCAATATCTTCAATCGGAAGAAAACGTCCGTCAGTAATCCCTTTACGTGCTGGAGTCAAAAGCTCCAAGAAAGTCCTTGCTTTTGATGCGACCGTTGTCCCCATCAGCCCAATATAATCAGAATCAAGTTTGCCACAACCTTTTATAAATACAAATGAGATTGTCCCAATTTTAATGACTTTACTAACATTAGAACTTAGATAGATATTCCCCTGTGGGCACGGTCTATAATCAAATGCACTGCGGTAAGAGACTACGCAGTCCACATAAAGCTCCTTAACAATCTGAGGCCACTGAAGAGTTAAGCATTGCTTAAGCTCGCTATCATCTAGAATAGATGAATATAACCTAGGACCTATTTTTCTAATCAGCCCTGACTTTTCAAGCTTACGTCTTTGGGCCCGAAGTGTGGGATCGGAGCTTGCAAAGTAGAATTCTTCTAAAATGTTATCCATAATTGCCTCATTACGTTTTTCTCTTATTATAGCACAGTTTTCAACGTTTCAATTCCTTTTTGTATCTATTCTTAACGTTATTATTCCTATTATTAAGCATTCTTTCCCTTTTTAGGCTACTCAATCGTTCTTTATTAATCTTTAACTGAGCTATCTACTCTAAAATAAGAAAAATAAATTTAGCCACAACACAAACAAAATGGTCCGATACTTCTTAAGATTTCTTCACTTGATAAATTTTAAGATATGGATATTATATTTAATATTATTCATCTAACTTAAAGGAGAAAACGATGAAAAAAATTTTATGTGTTAGTGCGGTTTTAGGTATGATTTCTTTTACAGCTTTTGCTGGTAACTACGGTGAAGCAGGCTGTGGACTTGGCTCTGTTGTTATAGGAGATAAGAAAGGATTTTCACAAGTATTTGCAGCAACAACGAATGGTACTTCAGGAAGTCAGACATTTGGTATTACTTCAGGAACATCTAACTGTGGAAGTGGTAGTTCATCTGCTGCAATTTTTATTGAAGCAAACAAAGTTGCTCTTTCTAATGATGTTGTAAAAGGTGAAGGCGAGACCTTAAACGCTCTTGCTGAAATTTATGGAGTAAGTAACCATACAAAAATGGGTAAAACTCTAAAAGCACAATATTCAAAAATATTTGCATCCAACAATGCAACTATAATTAATAAAGAAATTAAGATTTTACTTAAAGACTCTAGTCTATTGTAGTAATATTTGCCCTTTTACATCTGTAAAAGGGCCTTTTCCATGAAAATTATATATATATCTTTACTACTATTTACTCTTCCTGTTTTTGCTGCTGATTTCCAGTCTGCAATTCAAAAATCTAATCTGCAAAACTTGTCATCATCCTTACAATGGGAGAAATTTTTACACTACTACCCTACTATTCTAGGCAAGCGTAGTGACATTGACTCATCAAGTTTTTTTTTAGCAAAATCTGGTTATAAAAATAAACACGCTGAGCTATCTGCTTTTCTAAAGGCACTATACCTTAATAAAAAGACTCGCTGTAATTTTCCTGCTCGAGTAAAGTGGCTCATTGAGAAAAAAATTATTCCTGACTCCTTTTTAGAGTTCAAACATTGTAAAAAATATAATGATTTTTATAAAAAAGCTCACCCAAAATCAGTTTATATTGTTTTCTCATCATACTACTTGGAATCTCCAGCTTCAGCATTTGGTCATACTTTTTTTAGATTTTCAACAAACCAAAATTTTAGAAATGACAAAAGAAATGAACTTCTCGATACTGGGATAAGTTACGGTGCTACAGTAACAACCAAAAACCCCGCACTCTATGCCTTGTTTGGATTAATAGGAGCCTTTGAAGGTAACTACTCACTTCTGCCTTATTTTTATAAAATTAGAGAATATAATGATTTTGAAGCACGTGACCTATGGTCATATCAGCTTAATCTTACAGAGAAACAAAAAATAAAACTAGTTGATCACTTGTGGGAAGTAGCGAATAGCTGGTCTTCATATTTTTTCTTCAGTGAAAACTGTAGTTATAATATATTAACACTACTAGAAGCAGTTAATCCAGAATGGGAGTTAATCAGTAACCTTCCTCATTATGTTATTCCTGCAGATACACTAAAAATTTTATATACAATACCAGGTTTTGTTAAAGGTGTGACTTTTAGACCTAGTGTGAAGAAAGTTTTTCTTAATTCTATTGAACAGCTTTCAAATATTGAAAAAAAACTTTTATCTAAAATTATTGATTTAAAAGATCTTCTGTTGCTGGACTCTAGTAACATATCAGAACAAGAAAACTCGCATATTCTTGATGCACTAATTGACTATTTAGATTACAAACACTCAACTGAAATTCTTGAAGAAAAAGGTGAATTTTTTGATTGGAAGCTTTTAATTTTAAAAAGAAGAGCCGTTTTGAATGTCACACCACTTTCACAAGATGTGCCTCTACCTGAGCTAGAGAGACCTGAGACAGCACATCCAAGTCGTAGAATAAATGTAGGACTGGGGAATAAGTCATCAGAAAATAACTATTTAAGTGCAGGTTTTAGGTTTGCACTTCATGACCTACAGGACCCCATTCAAGGTTCTCCTCAGTACGCAGGTATTAGTTTCTTTAAAACAAATTTCAGATATTATACAGATCAAAACCAATTACTTTTACAAGAACTTGCTTTTGTCGATGTCTTTACCCTAAATCCTTGGGAGTATAAGCACTATCCCATAAGCTTAAGAGCAAAAGCCTATATCTCAAACAAGGAAAGTGTAAATGGAGAAAATAGCCTTATTCCATATCTCCTATTTTCTTCAGGATTAACAACAGTATTAAAAAACAGATATATTTTTTCTACCTTTATTAATACTGAGTTGTCTTATAGCAAAAACTATCAATATAAGGATGGAAAGCTAGCAATTGGCCCATCCATTCTTCTTTTAACAAGATGGACTCAAGCTCTTAATAATCGGTTTGAAATTTCTTGGAATTATATGCCTTTTCAAGAGGAAAAAGAGTGGAGCTTTGAACATGAAATGAGAGTTCCGATAAGCAAAGAGATTTCAATCCAAATTCAAAATTCCAAGTCTTCAGGTGTTGAATCACACAGTATCAATTTGCTATACTATCTATAATTTAACTCAAGTCTATTTTTTAAGATCCAAAGCCCAATACTTGATTTATATCAGGAAAAAATATTTGACTGTTCCCCTTCGCAACCACTAAAGTAGCAAGATCTATGTAACTATTTATTTGACGTTAATTCTTAAACTCAAAAGATTGAGAGGCGTAATGCAAAGTATCAAACACTCACTATTTCTATGGTTTCTCTTGATGGGAATGTGGCTCATTTTAAATGCCTCTCTCTCCTCTCAAGTCATTGTCTCAGGACTATTTCTTTCAACTTTTTTAATGTTCATTATGGGACGCAAAGGGACTCTCCTTGCTGATCTAAAATGGAATCCAAAAAGCCTGCTAGCAATGGTTGGGTACGTATTTATGTTTGGCTGGGAAGTTATCAAGGCCAATGTTGATGTAGCAAAGCGAGTAATTGCTCCGACTGTAGATATAAAACCTGGTATTGTAAAAATTAAAACCAGACTAAAGACTGATCTCGGAAGATTAGTCCTGGCCAACTCTATTACACTGACTCCAGGAACCCTCACTGTTGATGTGATTGGAGACACGCTTTATATTCACTGGATTGACGTAAAAACTCAAGACGTCCAAAAGGCAACTGAAGAGATTGCCCACGTATTTGAAAACTACTTGGAGGTAATCTGTGGCTAATACAATCTTGCAGGTTGCTGTTTTCATCAGCATCTTAGCTATTTTCATTGGAATGATTAGACTAATAAAAGGGCCTACAACGGTTGATAGAGTTGTAGCAATGGATGCACTAACCATTATTACAATTTCAACCATTGTTTATATTGCCCACCTTACTGGCAGATTTATCTATGTTGATGTCTCAATTGTCTACGCTCTCCTTAGCTTTCTTGGAGTCCTAGCATACGCCCGTTTTAAAGAAGGAGGTCTGTAATGGAATTATCTGGATCAATTTTAGCACTAATTGGATCACTTTTTTTCTTGCTTGGATCACTTGGAATTATTCGTATGCCGGATACCTACAATAGAATTCAAACCGGAACCAAAGCAACTTCGTTAGGTACAATTTTATTTCTTTTGGGAATTGGATTAATCCACCCACTATGGATGGGTAAAATTGTTATCCTTATTCTATTTGTTTTTTATACCAATCCTGTATCTTCTCATGCCCTGGCCAGAGCTGCTCTAAAAGCAGGTATTCCTCTCGCTGATGCAACTATTGTAAATATTTACAAAGAAGATATGGATAAAAAGGAGGAAGTGTAATGCTTACCGTACTTACTATTACTATCTGTGTTGGTGTTTTAGTGGGATCACTACTAGCGATTGTTCTAGATAGTCTCACCTCTGCAGTTGTTAGCGCAGGACTGGCCAGCCTTTTTGCTTCAGTCTTATATGTCTTACTCTCGGCACCAGATGTTGCCATGACAGAAGCGGCAATAGGTAGTGGACTAACCACTATGATTTTTCTCTACACTATAAAAAAGACCCAAGGGGTAAAAAAGGAGGTTCTAAAATGATCAAACGATTTTTTATTGCCCTCAGCCTTATTATCTTAGCCGGAACTTTTGCTAAAGTTGTTTATAACTTTGTACCTAACACTGAACTAACAAATGTTGCTAAACACTATGTGCAGCATGGAACTCAAGAGCTTGGAGCCACTAACTTAGTAACGGCCGTAGTTGTTACTTATCGAGGGCTTGATACACTTGGAGAAGTAGTTGTACTATTTATATCTGCTGCCGGAGTAGGACTACTACTAAGACGTAGAAAAAATGATCTTGTTACAAAAGAAGAAAAAAGAACTGAGCCAAGTTTTCTTGTACAGTCAGTTGCAGAAATATTAGTACCACTAATATTTATGCTAGGTGCCTATATCTTTTTAAATGGCCACCTAACTCCAGGTGGAGGATTCCAAGGTGGTGCAGTGATTGCATCTGGAACCATGCTACTGTTTTTAGCTGCCCCTTATAAGCACTTAAATCATGGCGTTCTTACAGCACTAGAATCTATTTCAGGTTTTGCCTACGTATTAATAGGTATCCTAGGCGTTACCTTATTAGGAGCTGGACACTTTATTGATAACCGTTTTCTCCCACTTGGAGAACTCGGAACTCTACTAAGTGCAGGAGCTATTCCTATTATCTATATTATTATCGGTCTAAAAGTGGGCACTGAATTAAGTGTGGTACTTGAAGACATGAGGGAGGAGTAACATGGGTCTCTATCTAAATCAATATCCCCTAGCCTCCATTGTGTTAATCACGGGCTTTATGATGATTCTAATTGGACTTTGGGGAATGCTTACTAAAACTAATATTATTAAAATTATTATTAGCATTACAGTTGTGGAAACAGGTGTGAATGTAATTCTCGTATCGATTGGTTATATTCAAGGTCGAACCGCTCCAATTCTTGATACTGCAGTCTTACAGATAGATGCACTTTCAAGAGTTGTAGACCCAATTCCATCCGCACTTGTTCTAACCTCTATTGTTATTGGTCTTGGAACCACAGCACTTATGCTTTCTTATGTTATCAAAATGTACAGAGTGAGACAGTCACTTAACATCGAAGATTTTGGAGTTTTAAAATGGTAGCTTATTTTCAAAACCCACTAAATATTTATATTACCGCCATGGCAGCAGCCTTTTTATTAGGCTTAGTTCATAAGCTTGGAAAGATGGCTTCTCTGACTCTCTTTTATGGTGCACTAACCATGATGGCAGCTGTGACTTTAGGCTCAGCACTCTCGTTGAGTCAGCCACTAATTATTCAAACCGCTGGTTTTATTGCTCCGTTGTCTATTAATCTGCAATTTGGTTACTACGAAGCTTTTTTCACTATTTGTGTAAATATTGCAGCACTTCTTGGTGGCCTATATCTTTATGATTACCTAAAAGATTCAGTTCTAGCTCGTGCTCTATTTTTAATGCTCGTTGTAGGTATCAACGGCATGATTATGACCCGCGACCTATTTAACCTATTTATCTTTATTGAAATTACTTCAATTGCGACCTATGGGCTTATTGGCCTAGACCGCAATATAAAAGCACTTAGTGCCGGTTTCAAATATATATTAGCCGGTGGCATGATCTCTGCATTTTTTCTATTAGGAACCGCTCTGACTTACTACAAGACAGGGACCCTTAATATTGATCAGATAATTGCCATGAAAGACGTACTGCAAGATCCAATCGGATTAACCGCCATTACTCTTTTATTAACAGCACTACTTATTGAGCTTAAACCTTTTCCAGCAAATGGCTGGGGACTTGATGTATACCAAGGCTCTAATGCTGGTATTGCCGCTATGATCTCAGTTGGTGTTTCAACTGGTGCTCTATTTGCACTATATAAGCTGTTACCACTATTTCCTGCTCAGCACATGGGAATTATTTCAGGAATTGGACTGGCAACTTTCTTTTTCTCAAATTTAATGGGACTTAAACAAACTGATGCTAAGCGAATGCTAGGTTACTCTTCTATCGGTCAAATGGGATTAGTTCTACTAGCATTAAGCTTTTTTCACACTGCCCCTCTGACCATGTTTTTAGGTATCGTTGGTGGCTTATTTTTAAATCACTTTTTAGCTAAAGCAGCACTCTTTTGGATTGCTGGAATTGTAAAAAAAGATCATATCAAAGAGTGGGGAATTTTATCTCAGTCTAAGATGTTAACAGTAGTCTTTATTATTGCAGTATTTGCTCTAATTGGACTTCCTCCTTTTCCTGGTTTTTGGGCAAAGTGGCAGTTCATTATGGTCTTAGGATCAGGAAATCATACTTTTATAATTGCTGCTATACTAATAGGATCTCTATTTGAAGCAGTGTATCTGCTAAGATGGTTTAACTACGTTTTAGCCGGTAGCGAAGAGAAGCTAGCTTGTGAAAAATCAAAAAGAGTTCCAGTGCTAATTTTTGGACTGATAACTGCTTTCATATCAGCTCTACTAATTAAAAGTAGCTTAGGACCTCAAAGTAGCATCTACTTTTTTCCAATTGCCTTCGCCGTTATTTTAATGTTTGTTGGTAATTTCATTCCCACTAAACTTCGAGCACTATTTGCCATCAGTGGAATTTCCTATCTTTCATACTATGTCCAAATGAATGTTTCCGGATTAAATCTTATTTTTGCCCAGATGTTTTTATGGGGAGGAATGATTTTATCAATCGCAACTTTTTATAAAACAAAAGCGAAACCTGCGACTTATGGTCTACTCTTTTTAATGCTCGCTTCCCTTGGAGGCTTAGTGTTATCACGAACGACGCTAGAGTTTTTCTTCTGCTGGGAAATCATGACTCTTGCATCTTACCTCTTAGTTATCTCAGGAAAAAATGCAAAAAAAGCAGCGCTCACCTACATTACATTTTCACTAGGTTCCGCAGCATTTCTAATGGCCGGTTTTGCACTTTCAAATTCATTAACACTCATGGGACTTGCGGCACTACCTTCATCTCAAGCAACGATTGTCTTTACCCTACTCGCTTTAGGTTTTCTAATTAAAATGGGAGCTTTCGGTGTACATATTTGGGTACCGGGAGCATACGCTGAAGCAGAAGATGATATCTCTGCCTTCATTGCCGCAATTTTAAGCAAGGCTGGAGTATTTGGACTATTTGTTATTGCAATTTATATGCAATCAACAATATCAAACTCTACCCTAGCGTACTCTCTGGGCTGGCTAGGAATTCTAACTGCAACTTTTGGTGCATTAATGGCCGCCTTTCAAGAAGACATAAAAAAACTTCTAGCCTATTCAAGTATGGGACAGATGGGATATGTTATTGCAGCAGTTGCACTTATGTCGCACCTTGGTTGGGTTACGGCACTTTACCTATCAATTAACCATATTCTTTACAAAAGTTTACTCTTTTTAAGTGTAGCGGGCGTAATTTACAGAGTGAATACTCGTGAGATGTATAAGATGGGTGGCCTAATTAAAAAAATGCCAATCTCATTTATCTCAGCCATGATGGCAATCATCGCTATGTCTGGGGTGCCACCACTGACCGGCTTTGGTGGTAAGTGGCTCATGTATACAGCACTAATTGAAAAGGGATGGCACCTGCAAGCAGCACTAGCATTTTTTGCAAGTGGTATCGCATTTTTATATATGTATCGTCTGGTACACTCCATCTTTTTAGGACAGGCTAAGCCTGAACATAAAGATGTGAAAGAGGCTCCACTATGGCTAATAATTCCACAAGTTATCTTCATGGGATTAATGATGGTAGGTTCAACGCTTCCACGTTTATGGGTTGAAAAGCTATCAGTCGCGGTTGGCGAATTTATGCCATCAACACTTACCTGGAGTGGTCAAACCGCAACTACTAGTCTTGGTTACTGGAACGGCTTTATGGTCATGAACATTGTCGGTGTAATATTTGTTATCGTACTTATTTTTCTACTACTCACCTTTCAAAAAGTACAAAAGGTTAAACAATTTAATATTGTTTTTGCCGGTGAGCGCCCTTTTACACCAGAGACAACTCACGTTGCTTACAATATGTATGCTCCAGTACAAAAAGCGCTGGGAGGCTGGGTTAAGCCACGCGCCACTGCATTTTGGGATGGGGTTACAGAGTGGTCACATACTCTAAGTCATATGTTTGCAGGAATCTATACCGGAAACGGACAGACCTATCTCTTTTTCATATTACTATTTTTTCTTATGCTGAATTTTTTAATAGGAGCAAACTAAAATGGGACCTCTAGGATTAAAAATTATCTATACCCTTATTACGCTTGTCATCTGTGGAGTCTATGGACTGCTGCTTGGTGCATTCATGGCCAAAACCATGGCCAGAGTACAAGGGCGTATTGGAATTCCTCTCCATCAGCCTTTTGTTGATATAATCAAAAACTATGGAAAGCGAACAGCAATTAGCCACGGAATAATGTTCTACCTTGGCCCTGTCTTTAGACTTACCGGTGGTATCGGAACACTTGTCTTCATTCCTGTTATTTTTGGCAGTGAGTACTTTTCAAACTTTAGTGTTGCAGGTGATCTACTGCTAGTAATGTATTTCATCTTTTTTGGTCAACTGGGTATGGCACTTGGTGCCAGTGAAGGTGGCCATCCATACAGTCCAATCGGTATTGCTCGAGGCCTAGCTCAAATGTGTGCATTTGAAGTCCCTTTCGCACTTGCCATAATTGCCATTGCTATTCAGTATAATACTTTCAGCATCACCGAAATAGTTGCAGCTCAACAAGGCGGCATACTAAGCTGGACATTTTTCACCAATCCATTTGCAGTTGTTGCTGCACTTTTAGCAATGCTGGGAATGAATATGTATCCTCCATTTAGCATTGTGTTAGCTCCACAAGAGATTCCAATTGGTCCTCCTACAGAGTATCACAGTGCCTATCTTGGAATGTTGCAATCAAATCGTGCTATTTTTGCAGCGGCAAAGCTAGTACTTTTTATGAATCTCTTTTTTGGAGGAGCAACAAATTTTCCTGTACTTGTTTTAAAAACATGGGCCATCTACATGTGCTCAGTTTTAGTAGGGGCAGCTTTTCCACGTTTTAGACCAGAAGAGACAATTCGCTTTTTTCTCCGCTGGCCAACAGTGATTGGAATTGTGGGACTACTTTTTGCAAAATATTATTTAATATAAGGATTAGATATGTCATCAAAAGATTTATTACCAAACGATGGACTTTCAGAAATTGATCAAGAATTTTTCTGTCAAGCTCCTCCTGAGTATATAAGCCCACTTCCAAAACCCATCGAAGATTTTATGAACTGGGCACGGTCTGAGTCCCTCTTTATTCTTGCCTTCGGTACAGGATGTGGAGCAATTGAGCTTCGTCCACTAACCACGTCAAGATTTGATATGTATCAATATGGTATTCAGATGCGTGCCACTCCAAGACAATCATCTGTCTTTATCGTTGGTGGTTACGCCTCAGTAAAAACCCTAAAAAGAATTGTTCGAAGTTACGAGCAAATGCAAGGGCCTAAATTTGTAGTAACACTTGGTTCATGCCCTATCAACGGTGGCATGTACTGGGATAGCTATAATACTATCAATAGAATTGATCACTACCTGCCAATTGATATTTCAATTTGTGGTTGTATGCCAAGACCAGAATCAATTTTGGCCGGTTTTGTTGAACTAAAGAAAATGATTCGTGCTGGTCAGTGTGACGGTGCAAATCTCTATGCTAAAAACTTTGCCTGGTATAAGGCCAATCAAAAAAGAATTATTAAAGATTGGAATATGCCTGACTACAACTGGTAACGAATATGATGTTAGAAAAACTAAAACAGACTTTTACAGTCACGGAAGTTAAAGAACAAAAAAAGAATCTTACTTTTTTCACTGTTCCAAAAGAGCAGATGGAGATGATGCTAATTACTCTCCGTGATCACCATGACTACAAACATCTCTCTTTTATTGTCGGTATCGATATGATTGAAGATGGCGTCTTTAAGCTCACCTATATGCTTTACAACTATGAAACTAACCATAGTTTTGGTATTCACTGTAATATCGACCGTGAAAAAGCTGAGATGGACTCTTTTCACCACCTATGGGAGCAAGTTGGAACCTACCAGAGAGAGCTTCGTGAAATGCTCGGAATAAACTTTGAAGGTAGCCCACGTCTTGAAGAGAACCTAAGTCTTGATGAAGGGTGGGATGGACCTCCTCCAATGCGTCGTGACTTTGATACAAAAGAATATTCTAACAATACTTACTTTCAGCGAGAAGGTCGGGTTAATTATGATCCACGTGAGTATATGCGTGAACAACTATACCCAACCTTTCCAAAGACTGAATCAGATAAATTATTAAATGGTGGAGGGAAAAAATAATGTTTACTCCAGATAGATCAAAATATCCAAAACATGTAAATGGCAGACCTGAAATTGACCTTAGCTCTGGTAAATATACCAAAGTCTGGCACGGCCCTCAACACCCAGGGATCACAGGAAACATGGCCTTAGAGATCACTCTTTGTGGTGATGAGGTTGTAGAAAGTATTACCCATGTTGGTTATCTGCACCGTGGTTTTGAAAAACTTATGGAACGCAGAACTTTTATTCAGTGTTTTCCAATTGTTTGCAGAATTGCCGTTCCTGAACCTGCTTTTAATGAGTACTGCTTTTCAGCAGCACTAGAAGAGCTTTCAGATATTGAAATTCCAGAACAAGCACAATGGCTTAGAACTTTTAACCTTGAGCTTATGAGACTATCAAGTTTCCTAATGTGGATTGGTGGAATGGCTGGTGCACTTGGACAAGGAACAATTGGTCAGTGGTGTGTGACTCACCGAGATTATGTGGCTGACCTTTTTGAAGAGATGACTGGTGGAAGAATTTATCACATGTATATGCTTCCAGGTGGAGTAAGAGCTCCCCTTCCTCCAGGATTTAAAGAACGTGCTTTTAAAGTATTTGATGGCATCGAAAAAATGTTAGATGCTGTTGATAAAGTTCTTTATAACAACTATGTATTCAAGCAACGAACTCAAGGCCTTGGAATTATCACACGTGATATGATTGAGCGTTATGGAGTTGTTGGACCAAATGCTAGAGCATGTGGTGTTAAGCGTGACGTTAGACTTGATGAGCCATATGTAAAATATGATGAGCTTGATTTTGATTATGTTACTGCCAATGCCAGTGATGCATATGCTAGAGCGGTATGTCGCTTTGAAGAGACACTTCAGTCAATAGACTTGTGTCGCCAAGTACTAAATAAGATGCCAAAAGATGGACCATTTCATACTAAAACACCAAACGTTATGAACTGGAAAGTTGCTCCGGGTGAAACTTATGCCAAGGCAGAGTGTACACGCGGCGAGTATGGATTTTATATGGTAACTGACGGTAGTGATAAACCACGCCGCGTTCATGCCAGAGGGCCTAGTATGACTCATGCTATCTGCCTAATGGAGCAACTTGCAATTAATACAAATGTGTCTGACATAGCAGGACTAATGGTCTCTATTCACACTTACCCACCAGAAGTAGAAAGGTAATATATGAAATTAAAAGATGTAATTTCCCCCTTTTATGTTTGGAAAAGAGCTTTTGAAAAGCCTTATACCAATACAAATCCTCTTGAGACGCGAGATGGTTCTGCTAACTATCGTGGCTTTCATGCTAATGACATAGAGATGTGTATTGGTTGTGGAACCTGTGAAGCAGTCTGCCAAAATGCCGCCATAGATATGGTTCCCGTTGAAGGTGTCGACACCACCATGAGTGACAGTGGACTACGCCCTAAAATTGATTATGGACGATGTTGCTGGTGTGCTCTATGCGTTGACGTATGTACAACAGCATCACTAAGACTTACCAATGAGTACACTTGGTTCTCTAGCGACAAAGATGAAGACTTTAGATTTATTCCTGGCATTGATAAAAAGTCTTGGGATGATAATGAACTAGGATACCGTCGTCACGAAGGCTTAGAGCTACTTGATTACAAACGCCAAGCAATGGATCACATTCCATTCGAAGATAGTACCAAATCATTTATTGAGATGTTTCATGGTTACTCTGCCAAACAAGCTAAGCTTGAAGCCGAGCGCTGCGTGGATTGTGGACTGTGTATTGCGAAGTGTCCTGCTCACATGGATATTCCAGAATATATTAAAGCAATTCGTGATGGTGATTTTGAACTTGGTGCAAAAATTCTCTACGCCACTAACCCAATGCCAGCCACGTGTGGTCGAATTTGTACTCACCTCTGTGAAACAGTCTGCTCAATCGGTGTGCAAGGAGATCCAGTAGCAATTCGCTGGCTGAAACGATACATCATCGATCAAATTGAACCAGGTGATCTTAAAGATGCTCTAGGTGAGATTTTTCCAGATAACGGTAAAAAAGTTGCAATAATTGGTGCCGGTCCTGGTGGACTAAGTGCTGCATACTACCTACGTCAACTTGGTTACTCTACTACTATCTATGAAGGTCGTGAGGCTGCCGGTGGTATGATTAGATATGGTGTGCCTGAATACAGAATGCCTTATGATCAAATAGATAAAGAGACTAACTACCTAAAAGAGTGCGGCGTTGAATTTAAATTTAACACCTATGTAGGCCGTGACATTCAACTTGAAAATTTAATGGATGATTACGATGCTGTTTACTTCTCAGTTGGACTTACCATCCCTTACGGACTTGGTATTGAAGGAGAGGAACATCCACGCGTACTTTCAGGACTACAAGTCCTTGATGATGCAACTGAGCGTGTTGAAGAGAATCCAAATATTGGTAAAAGTGTTGCCGTAATTGGTGGTGGAAACGTTGCCATGGATTGTTGTCGTGTTTCAAAACGCTATGACGCCGATGTTCACCTCTACTATAGACGAAGAATTTCTGAGATGCCTGCAGATTCTGATGAGATTCATGAGTCACAAGGCGAAGGTGTGGTTTTCCATACTCAGGCCATTCCAGTACGTGTTGAGCCAGCAGATAATCCAAACCAAGTAAAACTAGTTTGGGGTGAAGCAGAGATGGTTACGCCTAAAGATGGAGGTCGTCCTCGTCCAGTTCTACAAGAAGATAAAATCCACACTGATACTTTTGATTGCATTATTAAAGCAATTGGTCAGGAAGGAAATTATGAATTCTTCACTGGTGAATATAAAGAGAAGCTAGAAACTAAATGGGGAAAAATTATTCATAACGAATATATGCAGACCTCAATTCCAAAACTGTTTGTTGGTGGTGACATCGCCAACCCTCAAGCAGATGCAATTAGTGCCATCGCAGATGGTCACTTAGCTGCTAAAGGAATTGATCTCTTTTTGCTCCATCCTGATGATAAGCAGATGAAAAAATAAGTAAAAAGTCTCTAGAATTTGATGATAGTAAGTAAAAACGTGTAAAAACTTCATGTTTTGCGCAGTGCGCATATATTCAATTGTATAATTTTTTGTATCTGATAAAATCGCGACTATACAAAACTACAATGGAGAAACCATGAAACTATTACCATTAATACTTGTACTTATCTCTTTTTCGGCTAATGCAACGCTATCAGCTCTGACCACAAATAGGTTATCGGTTTCAAGATACCAATTCGAAAAACAGCTTGATGAATTGGTCACAGAAGAAGGATATGATACTCCTATTATTTTTAACCAAGACGATGTGGGTGATGCACGATATGGTACACGCTACCGTTTTCATAAATCA